>JADFZD010000252.1 GCA_015232705.1 Magnetococcales bacterium
TGGACATGCCGGCCAGGGTTTGGATTTTCTCCCGGAGTTCCCACCCTTCGAGGGTGACCAGGAGATCATCGCCATGGCGGCGACCGGAACGCAGGGTTACCGAGAGTGTCGGGGGGGCATTTTTGCCCAACCCCCAACGAAGCTGCGTAAACAGCCAATCGGCGGGAAGTTCCTGCACAGGCTCATGATCCGGCAGGATGCGGGCAATCGGCAGGAAACAGGGGGATACCCGTGCCTCACCCCGAACGCCGAAGGCCCCTTTGATCCGCCCGAGGGCGACCCAGCGCTCCCCGGAGTCGATCATGTCAGGCCAGATCCAGATCAGGCCGAGACCTGGAGCTGTTTGATCAGGCGCTCCACGGTATCCGAGGGGATCGCACCGACGCCCAACCAGTGGTTGACGCGCGCCATGTCGAGGGAAACACGGTCGGTCTCAAGGAGAGGATTGAAAACGCCAAGTTTTTCCAGGAAGCGACCATCCCGCGGCATGCGGGCGTCTGCCGCGACCACGGCGTAGAAGGGACGCTTTTTGGAGCCTCTGCGTTGCATGCGAATACGAACCGCCATGGATCTCTTGCCTCTTTTCTTCTGGATGGAGATGTCTGTCGCGCCTCTTTTGGCGCATCTGCGACGAAAACCCTATATTCTAGGCAATTTTTCCAGGGAGTCAAGTCTCCCTTGCATGGGTGCATGAAATAACTCCGGCTCTCCGGCTGTACCGGCCAGTTGGCCACAGGCTGCGCCCACATCGGCGCCGCGACTGTCGCGGATGATGGTCACCAGTCCGGCATTGGCCACCACCTCCTGAAAGCGCAGGATTTGCTCTCTGGGGGTGGGGGTATAGGGTGCGCCTGGCCAGGGGTTGAAGGCCAGAAGATTGACCTTCGAGGGGATCCCCTTGAGCCAGGAGACCAGTTCACGGGCATCCTGGAGCGTGTCGTTGACTCCTGCGAGCAGCACATACTCCCAGGTGATGCGATCCCGTCCGCGCATCGGCCAGGCGAGGGCGGCGCGACGCAGGGCGGCCAGGTTGAATTTTCGGTTGATCGGCACCAATTGATCGCGTACCGGATCGCGCACACTGTGCAAGGAGATGGCGAGGTTGACGTTGAGGTTGCGTCCTGCCTCTTCCATTTTGTTGACCACGCCGGAGGTGGAGAGGGTCAGTTTGCGACAGCCGATCGCCAGACCGGTGTTGTCCATGATGATGCGCACGGCGCGGGTGACCGCTTCCAGATTATACAAGGGCTCGCCCATGCCCATCAACACCACGTTGGTGACGCGCACGCCGCGTGCCGCCATGGTGGCGCGCACGAACAACACCTGTTCGACGATCTCGGCGGTGGTCAGGTTGCGACGCAAGGGGAGGGTGCCGGTGCGGCAGAAGGGGCAGGAGAGGCTGCATCCGGCCTGGGAGGAGACGCAGACGGTCCCGCGCTCCTCGTCCGGGATGAAGACTGTCTCGGTGGCGACGCCATCGCCGCAATCCAGCAGCCATTTTTCGGTGCCATCTGCGGAGACCCGATGCGAGATCGCCGTGGGACGCAGCGGGGCGATCACCTCGGCCAGGCGGGCGCGGAACGGTTTGGAGAGATCGGTCATCTCTTCGACCGTTCCGGCCAGCTTGGCATACATCCAGGACCACACCTGCTGGGCGCGATACGGCTTTTCCCCCCAGGCGAGCATGCATTGCGTCAGCTCGTCTCGGGTCATGTCGCTCAGACGCAGGGGTACGGGCGGCATGACGAACGGCGACGCGGGCGATTCGCTGGCGTCGTGCGGTTCCAGGGGGGGCGCGGGGGCAGTGGGGGTCAGTACACTCAACGCGGACAGATCTCCATCTGGCCAAAGAAGAAGGCGATCTCCTGGGCGGCGGTCTCCGGAGCGTCGGAGCCGTGCACCGCATTGGCTTCGATGCTTTCGGCAAAGTCGGCGCGGATCGTGCCCGGAGCCGCCTTGGCCGGATTGGTGGCGCCCATCACCTCACGATTCTTGGCGATCGCCTCTTCGCCCTCCAGAATCTGCGCCATGATCGGACCGGAACTCATGTAGCGCACCAGATCGTCATAGAAGGGCTTGCCCTTGTGGACGCCATAGAAGGCGCCAGCCTGGGCCGGGGAGAGATGCAGCATCTTGGCCGCGACGATCCGCAGGCCGGCGGCCTCGAAACGGGAGTAGATGGCGCCGATGACATTTTTGGCCACGGCGTCGGGTTTGATCATGGAAAGGGTGCGTTGAATGGCCATGGGTTCGCTCCTGATCGCAGATGCGTTGCAATGATTTTTTTAAGTTCTATTTGGGTTTCACGTTGCTTTGCGCGCGGCGCGAAAACTTACAAAAGCGCGTGCGCGCGGGATGTGTATATCTTGATTTTTGGGTCTGCGCCAAGATATATTCGACATTCTCGATTGTGAATCGCCATATTTTTTTGATCCAGCATGAGGGGGAGTCTTTCCGTTGAAGTCCGTATCCCGATCCTTGTTCAAGAGCGTGCTTGCGGCGCTTGTGGTGATCACGCCCGGTCTGGCCTGCGCGGCTTCGTGGTATGGCGCGCCTTTTTCTGCGGATACCGTGATGATCAATCCCGTCGATCCGAAGGATCGGGC
>JADFZD010000253.1 GCA_015232705.1 Magnetococcales bacterium
ACGGGCCGCAGCGGGCCGTTAAACCGCCGTGAACCAGGTGCCCTGCATCGTGGCCAAAGGCGCAACGATGCAGGGCACCTGGTAAGCGCGCGCTTGAGCCTTTTTCACTGCGCGAAAAGGGCTTGTCGTGAAAAGCGCGCGCAAGGCAAAGTCACAAAAAAGAGAGTCCCAAGGGCTTTGCTCTTGGATCCCACCAGGGGCCATTGGCCCCTAAACCCACGAACATGGCCCGGAGGTTTCGCCAGCGACGAAGGTCAGCCGCCTGCCTGGAGCGTGCTCACTCCCGCCAGTGGTGCTCGTCCTCGTCGATGCCGCCTGCCTGGAGCGTGCTCACTCCCGCCAGTGGTGCTCGTCCTCATCGATGCCGCCGTGTTCCGGATGCAGACACTGCCTGTGATCGGCCAGAGAACTTAAAATCTGGCACGAATCCATCTGTCCTCCCTGACATCCGGCAATGATGCGCTCCAGTTCGGCCTGCAATCCGCGCAGACGGACAATCTTGCGTTTGACCTCCTCCAGTCGCCGACAGGCGATCTGGTCAATCTCGGAACACGAACGCGCCTGATCGCTTCCGAGTTGCACCATCTCCCGAATCTCCTCCAACGAAAATCCGAATTCGCGGCAGTGACGGATGAATTGCAACCGTTCGCCATGGGAAGCCGTGTAGAGACGCTGATTGCCACCCGAGCGGCGTGCCACGGGCAACAGACCGATCGACTCGTAATAGCGGATCGTGCGCACGCTGACTCCGGTTTTCCGGGAGAGCTGGCCAATGGGGAACTCAGGCATGAAATGGGGGGTAATCATAAGAGATTATCATGTAAAATCAAAGCGATTCAAGCCGTTTTGAATGGCTGATCGGCATTCCAGGCACCCGCATGATCACGGGTGGGAGCCAAAAAGCCAAATTCGGTGAAAAAGAGCTTGCAGCTCCAGCGACTGGAGGTTGGATCCTTCCTTTTCATGATGGATCGGGTCATGACACCAAGGCAAGGAGCAATCGCATGAATGATTTTTTTTCGCATCTGATCAACATCACCCTGGAGATGGCGCCATGGCTGCTTTTCGGTCTGATGACCGCCGGAGTGATCAAGGCATGGGTTTCGGAGGCGCGCATCTCTCGCTGGCTGGGCGGGTCCGGGATGGGCGCGGTAACACGCGGGGCACTGATCGGTGCGCCACTACCGCTCTGTTCGTGCAGTGTCATTCCCATGGCCATGAGCCTGCGCCGTCAAGGGGCCAGCAATCCGGCCACGGTATCGTTTCTGGTCTCCACCCCGGAGACCGGCATCGATTCCATCGCCCTTACCTGGTCGCTGCTCGGTCCGCTGATGACTGTGGCCCGTCCAGTGTGTGCCATTGTGAGCGGCATTTTTACCGGTTTCATAACCTTGATGGTGGAACGGTCTGCCGGGCAACCAGGGACAATTCCCATGGACGCACCCACGACTGGCTGTTCAGGCGGGTGCGGCTGCACTCCAGGGGTCAAAAGTGATCAGAAGGGCGCGACGACCGCCTGGCAACGTACCCGAAGCGGCATCGATTACGCCATGCGCGATTTGTGGGATGACATCGCCCCCTGGCTCGCCGTGGGATTGGTTGTCACGGCAGCGGTCACCACCTGGATTCCATATGGCAACCTGAACAGCTTGACCCGGGAGAGCTGGTTGGCGATGATCCTGGTGGTGCTGGCCAGCATGCCGGTCTATGTCTGCGCCACGGCCTCCACGCCCATGGCGGCGGCCATGATCTTTTCCGGCATGACCCCCGGCATGGCGCTGGCGTTCATGCTCGCCGGACCGGCCACCAATCTGGCCCCCCTGGCTATTCTGCGGAGGGAACTCGGCAGTCGGGTGTTGATGGCCTATCTGATCGGAATCTTCATCAGCGCCGTCGGATTGGGCATGCTTACCGATCAACTCGCGCAAGGGATGGGGTGGATCCCGGAGGTTCGTCCCGGTGAGCTGGATGAGTGGCTGCCGACCTGGTTTTCGGCAGGATGCGCGCTGCTTCTGGCGGGCATCTCGGCGCGCAATGGCTGGCAGGTACGGCTGGCGCGGCTGAATAAGGCGTGATACGGGTCATGGAGAATGCGTGAAGAGTGTTTAAAAATTCGGCTGTTGGTCATAAAGTAAAATCTTGAAAACGATTGATAATTTTTCTGACCAATGCTTGCTATTTATTGAGCGGCTTTTGACAAATCAGCCTGGAGCCTATATGCTTATCAACTTTCCATCAATCGAGTGATCCCAGACGATCGGACATCCACACTTGGACCATCTTCTCGACGACCATTTTCACGACGAATGCGGAGTTTTCGGGATCTACAACCACCCCGAGGCGGCCAATCTGGTCTATCTGGGCCTGTATGCGCTGCAACACCGTGGTCAGGAGTCGGCAGGCATCGTCTCGGTGGAGGATCGTCTGTTCCAGGCCACTCGCGGCCATGGACTGGTGGCGGATGTCTTTCGTCGCAACGAGATGGAGAGCCTGAAAGGCTCACAGGCCATCGGCCATGTGCGCTACTCCACCTCCGGAGGAAGCATCAACTCGCGCAACCGCCAACCCCTGGTGGTGGATACCTCCCATGGG
>JADFZD010000254.1 GCA_015232705.1 Magnetococcales bacterium
GGCCGATTATCGGACCATTCCCAGCGTGCGGGCCATTCTGCTGGTCTCGTCGGTCGCCTGTCATGTCGAATATTGGCGTCGTGGTATCGAAGGATGGCTGGTGCTCGACCTGATCGGACGCCACACCCGTCTGCATCTGGAGGCGCTCGATACAGAGATCACCCTGGAAGAGATCTATGCCGGTCTCGACTGGCTGGGATGAAGGATGGAGATGGAACACGGGGCCATACTGTTTCTGATGGCATTGGCATGGGTATGGCATGGCTCGATGCGGGCGCGGGAGACCGCCATGAACGAAGCCCGCGCCATCTGCCACAAAATGGCCTGGACCTGGCTCGACGAGACGGTCTCCTTGAAATCGCTGGGAGTCGCACGCGACGAGAATGGCCGATTGCATGTGCGGCGCATCTACACCTTTCGCTATCTGGAGGCCGGACATCTGATCCGCGATGGCGTGGTGATGCTGCTCGGGGACGTGATCCAGACCGTGCTGCTCGATACCGTGGCGCGCCATGGATAAAATCCTCGCGCAGGAACGAAGGCCCGAGAAGTGGCAATCTGGGATGGTATTTTCTGGTATTTTCCTTTAAACGACGAGGCATGAGATGCGCATCCGACTGTTGGAGGAGAAGGTCTCCTGGCTGAAGGGATTCTTTTTGTTCTACCTGTTTTTTCTGGTGATGTTCTTTGCGGCAGCCCCATTTCTGACTTTGTGGCTCTATTCGGAGACCAGCGTCACCCGGACCCTGCTGCCACAACTGATCGGTTTTTGCATGCAGGGGGGCTTTCTGGTGGTGCTCTTCGCGCTGTACGAAAAGCGGGCCACCGTGGATACGCGTCAGGCATGGAAGGGCACGCTGCGGGGATTTCTCGCGCCATTGGTCGATCCCTGTCTGGCGGGGTGGAAACCCGCAGAGATGCCTGAGCACGGCGCGTGGTGGCCTGACCCGCCGATGATGCGCGCCGCCATCGACACCATGCGCACCCAAGGACTGAGCGCCGAGCTGAATGCAAATTTGGTGACGGTCGCCCGTGAGCGTTTGCTGGCCATGCAGTCCCTGGCATCCCTGGCCGCGCAGATCGATCATGCGCACCTCGCTGCCTGGATGGAGCTTTTGGTGGTATTGCGCGAGATCGAGCACTCCGGTGACAGAGAAGAGCAGGCTCAACGGGTCGTCCGGATGCTGGAGATCGTGCTGCGCTTCGATGAGTTGTTTTTTGTCTGACCCGCATGTTGGGTGGGCTCCACCCCCACCCCCCCCCCCACTTACCGTCAAACTCGTTTCGGGACTCCAGGGTAAGGAGCGCCATCAGCCGTCACCCGCGGCAGTCTTTGCAAGCAAGGAAGGGAGTGGCCGGTGATAGACCATCACGGAAACGCAGACCAGAAGCAGTCAAACCGGGTCGCATGGATCGACTGGATCCTCTGGATCGCGCTGGTGACAGCGTGTGTCCTGGCGGCAGGCCTGCCTGGCCTGGGGATCGGTCTGGCACTTGGCGTGGCGTGGCTTGCAGGCATGCAGGTCGGCATCCGTCGTCACCGATGCGCGACACCTCCCAAGTCGGTGGCAACCACCTCGGCAGAGATCCAACCCACACGCCCATCCCTTCCGGATGACCCACGCCCGACACCAGACACCCCGCCTCTTGCCGAACATCTGCGAAAACTGGAAGAGTCCTTGACCCAAGCACTCTCCGAAAGCCGCGCCAAGAGCGAATTTCTGGCCATCATGAGCCATGAGATCCGCACGCCCATGAACGTGGTGCTGGGGATGCTGGAACTGTTGCGTGAAGCGCCTTTGGATTACGAGCGTCGCGAACAGGTGCGACTGGCCTACGGCTCGGGAAAGACGTTGTTGGCTCTGATCGACAACGTGCTGGATTTTTCCAAGATGGAGGCAGATCGCCTGGAACTTGACGAGATGGATTTCGATCTGCGCGCGCTGGTGGATGAGTCGGCCCTGATCCTGGCAACGCTGGCGCATACCAAAGAGATCGAACTGACCCCGTTCTTTCCTCACGGCATGCCTACGGCGGTACGCGGGGATGTGAACCGGCTCCGGCAGGTATTCACCAATCTGCTGGGCAACGCCATCAAATTCACCCCGGAGTACGGCTCGGTCGAGCTGCACGGCGGTCCGGTGGGTCCGGGCCTTGACGGTCGCACGGAGTACCTCTTCGAGGTGCGCGATACCGGACCAGGCGTCCCGATGGCGGATCGCTTGCGCATCTTCGACATGTTTGCCCGTTCCGAGGGACATCGGGTGCAAGGCTTTCCAGGCACCGGCCTGGGATTGGCCATCAGCCGGCGTCTGGTCGAACGCATGGGCGGCGAGATCGGCGTGGACGACAACCCCCACGCCTCCTCCGGCAGCATCTTTCATTTCACCATTCAGCTCCAACAGCAGCCGCCTGGCGTCGGGGTCGAGCCGGGTCGGGATCAGTTCACGCATCTGCGCGTGCTGTGCGTGGAGATCGATGGACTGCAACGACTCTTCCTGGAGGATGTTTTCGAGCTGTTCGGTTCTCGTTTCGATCATGTCGCCGAGATCGAAACCGCCCGCTCGGTGCTGCGCAATGCCCGACAGGATG
>JADFZD010000255.1 GCA_015232705.1 Magnetococcales bacterium
AGGCTTTCTTCCGTTTTGCCAGATGGATCAAGAGTTTGCCGCAGGTGATTGCCCGCAACTGCCGGATCTAGGTTTAAGCCTTCCGAACCTCCGCCGGGGACCTTCGGTCCCCGGATCCCTGCAACAGTTGGGTACCTGAATCGTTACGTTGACTTTTTCTTTCTTTCTTTATTTATTTGTTTTTTCCGCGCTCGCGCTTTTCACGATAGGCGATCTTTTCGCGGGTTTTGCGAAAAAACGCACAGGCGCGCTTTTGGGTGCCGTTGGTGGATTGTGGGCGCTAAAATAACATAAAAATTTGTAAAATTTTCAATATCACCGGCGGAGGTAATCATGAAGTTCACGAACAAGGAAAATGGATACACTGAAGAGGTCTCTTCATTGGTATGGTTATGGGTTTTCCTTTTTGGCATGTTCTACTTTGTTGTTAAAGGCGTGTGGCGTCATGTGTTTATCTCGTTGGTTCTTACCATGGTGACGTTCGGGCTTGCATGGCTTGTTTATCCTTTTTTTGCCAAAGGGATCATGCGTAAGCATTATTTGAGAATGGGATGGGTTGAAGTTCCAGAATAATCAACCTGCGGCTTCATGGCATGGGGCACGCGCAAACGAACATGCCATGAAGCACAGACTCTCTGTCACTGGTGTTTAACCGGTGGCAGCAGAGAGGATTTGGAAGCCTTTCTCGTTACCCTTGATCCATGCGAATCACGAATGTCACCACCTTACTTCGACGCAATCATCGTTGGCGCCGGTCTCGGCGGCCTGGTGGCTGGCGCACTGCTGGCCCAAGGGGGACGCCGTGTCCAGGTTCTTGAAAGACACGATAAATTCGGTGGCGCCGCGACCACCTTCAAACGCCGCGATCTCCAGGTGGAAGCCAGCTTGTGCATGCTGGACGGGCTGGATCCTCAGGACTTCAAAACCCCGCTGTTCGCCAAACTTGGTCTGCTTGAAACGGTTCCGGTGGCCAGCTCTCAAACTTTTTATAATTTACGCCATCCCCTGTTGAAAGGAGATTTCGCCCTGCCGCGCGGCTATGATGCGGCCATCGAGGCGGTCATAAACCGTTTTCCACACCACGAGAAGGGGATTCGGACCTATTTTTCCACGATCCGCCATCTGCGCAACACCCGCAACCAGAACTACATCCAGCAGCTCAAATGGGGCCAGACCCCTCTTGGCGAATTGGCGGACATCCAGACAGCCCTGCTTGAGGCCGCCGGGATACCTCCCAGTCCGGCCACCCCGCAACAGCAGCTCGATACCCTGAATGCGGCTCAGAAGATCTCCATGCGACGCTTTCTCACCACGCTGTTCGGAGCCGATGAGGCGATCCAGTTCGCGTTGTGCGCCAATCTGCAATTTTTCACCGAGAGCCTGGATCGGATATCCCTGTTCGATTTTTCGTTGTCTCAGGCATCTTATCACTATGGCGCGCATTACATCCGTGGCGGTTCGCAACGGTTGAGCGACCGTCTGGTGGAGATCATTCGCGCTCACGGCGGGGAGGCCTGGACGCGACGTGAGGTGACGCACCTGCTGGTCGAGGGGCAGAGGGTGGTGGGGGTGGGGCATCGCAAGGCCGGGATCATCGGCTCGGGCAAGGCGGCAAGCCAACCGGATGCGCAAGAGAGTCGTGCCCGGTTGGTGTTGGGCAACGCCACGCCACGGGTGATGCGCGATCTGCTGCCCGAGGCGTTGCGTGATGGGTTCTATCGCCCTTATGAAGGGCTGGCGGCGGATCTCTCCAACTGGACGATCTATTTGGGTTTTGATGGCCCACCCAGTCGTTTCGGGGTGCAGGGGTATGCCCATTTCATCTTTCCGGAGTGGATGGATTCGATGACCAGGATGCCGGAGAGTGCGACGCTCATGGCGTTGCCGTCCGGCAGTCGCGAAGCGCCGTTTCTGTTTTGCGACTACAGCCAGTTGGGGGAGATGACCGGTGCGCGCGGTCAGTGCCTGGGGTTGATGAACTGGATCGATCGTTTGAGCAACTGGCCTGCGGAGGAGAGCGCCTATCAGACGCACAAGGCCGGTTGGCTCGATGCCTTGATCGCGGCTTTGGATCGTGCCTTTCCGGGAATCGCCGGGAGCATTGTCTACAAAGAGATGGCCACCCCGCGCACGGTGCGTGCCTATCTGAACGATCCACTGGGCGGAGTGCACGGTTTTGGCGATCCAGGGTTGGCAGGCCGGAGCGGATCGGCCTTTCAGCGCGGCTGTCAGACCGGGATCGAAGGGTTGCTGCTGGCTTCGTCGTTTGCCTTCGGACCGGGCTACAGCAAGGCGATCCTGACCGGCACCGTGGCGGCGGAGATGACTTTCAAGGCGCTCAAGCGTGGGGTATGATGGATTCCATACCTTGCAGGTCTTGTCGGGGAGAAGGGGCTTGGAACGATCCCAAGTTGCGCAACTGCTCGCCCAGCATAGAACCTGTCTGCGTCGGGAGTTCGGCGTGACGCGCCTGGCGCTGATCGGTTCCACGTTGCGTGACGAGGCCATGGGGTGCCGAAATCATGCCGCACGCGCAACGAGAACGGCTCCCCGCGTTCGGCGGCAGCGAAGAGTTCGTCCACCGCCTGCT
>JADFZD010000256.1 GCA_015232705.1 Magnetococcales bacterium
CAGAAGCGATTATACTATCTGAGCGCTCTTCCGTGTTGTTCATGTTGCAGAACATCCGCGACGAGGCGCACCGATTCGCCGTGACCTACCATCGGAGGAGTCGCGGCAAAGGTCTGGTCCGCTCGGTGCTCGACGACATTCCCGGCGTGGGACCGAACCGCAAAAAGGAGCTGTTGCGACGTTTTGGCTCGGTGCGCGCCTTGAAGACCGCCGATGTCGAGGAGATCAAGGCCGTTCCCGGCATCTCCGCCGCGTTGGCGGATACCATTGTCCACCACCTGTGCAACATCCAGGAAACCACATGAGATCCGATTGATGGTTTGGAACCTTCCCAACACATTGACTGCGACCCGCATTGTGCTGATCCCGTTTTTCATCGGCTGCGCCTATCTGCCGGATCGATGGGGATTCATTCTTTCGGCCCTGATGTTCAGTCTGGCCGCCATCACCGATTGGGCCGATGGTTACGTGGCCCGTCGCTCCGGCCTGCTGACCGACTTCGGACGCTTCTTCGATCCGGTGGCCGACAAACTGCTCGTCATCTCCGCGATCGTGCTGCTGCTCTCTTTGGATCGCGCCCCTCTGGCTTTGGTCCTGATCATCCTGGCGCGGGAGATCACCATCATGGCCCTGCGCGAACGCATGGCCGGACTCGGGCTCAAGGTGCCGGTTTCGGGACTGGCCAAATGGAAAACCGGTTTCCAGATGACCGCCATCATCATGCTGTTGGTCCAGGATGGGTTGTACGGGGTATCGTTTCAACTTCCCGGACTCTTTTTCCTGTGGGTTGCCGTGATCTTCTCCCTATGGTCCGGCTATGCCTATCTGGTCACGGCCTGGCCGGCCATCCAACCCAAACCCTGAGTGCTTGCCATCCTCCGCAACGCCTTCCGGTTCACGGATCACGCCCGTCAGGGGCGCACGACATCTTTGACAATGATGCAGAATCCCCTCACACCACCCGTAAACCTCCCTTAGGGGGGGCACGGCACACCTCAAGGCTGTGTCATGCCGATTTCACAGGCGCGCAACGCCTGCCCGTTCCATGTCCAGCCGACGCGACGCGCACGAACCACGCCAGATTCATCGGTGCTGGCGCGTACCAGACGGGGTGAGCCATCCGGATAGTCGATTCGGGGCGACTTGGAAAGTGGCACGCCATCCAGGCGCGGCGGGGCAATCGACCAGACAAAGCAGGGCACCCGCCAGGTCGAGGAGAGAGCCGGATTCTTGAGATCATAGCTCTCCACCGCCACTTTGAGTCGTTTGGTCAGACGTGCCTCCGTACCCGGAAAACGCACCGCACCCACCTGATGCTCCTCCGTTCCGCCCTCTGGCAAATGGCGGATTACCGCCATTTCCAGCCACACATTGCCGCGTCCGGTTGGGTCCGGTTGGACGCGCAGACGCAGTGACATGGGACCGTTTCCCGGCTTGAACGGCTTGCGCACGCTCACAAAACGGCCCTCATAGGCGCCTATCTCCGAAAACCCCCCCGATGCACTTTTGAGATCCGCCGGATCCTGGCTCTCCCAACGCGACAGGATTGCCCCCGGGCCATAGCGCTTGTCGTGCAACCGCAGTTCGGTTTGCAGCCCAAAATAGAACGGGATACCGTTGATCGCCGAGTGCAACTGAAGAAAAAGATGGCCACCATCCAGTGGAAACGGCTCGAAGGTCACTGGAATGGTGATCTCCTTGACCGGTTCCTCCCTCTGCCAGGGATAGGCGAGGTAAAGATAGTGCCAGCAGCATGTGCCGCGCCGATCCATGCTCTTGTCGCTGGCAAACTGCTGATGGCGCGAGGCGCGATTGACGGCAATCCGCTCCGCAGGCATGTTGTCCACCGACTTTGTCTGCGGGTCGGCGGCCACGCGAACCGGCTCCGATACCCCTCCGAGCACCCCATGCAGCCGTACCTCGGCGCTTTCCGAATACTGGGGCGCCACACCGCGACCATCCAGCACCCGTCCTTCCCGATCCACATGAGAGACCGGAAGCAGACTCTTCGCGCCGTTGACCGGGGTTCGCTCGATCAACAACTCCACAGGATCCGCTCCCGTGACCCGATAGATCGCTTCAAGCAGCACGTGACCCTTTCCACAGGAGGGATCCTCCTGCCGTCGTATTCCCTCCAGAGTGACCTTAAGCGGAGTTGGTGCTGGTGAATCGCTGGCGGCATCGGCGGACAGGCTGATCAGCATCAGCCAGAGACCAAGCATCCGTACGCTCCGTGCAGGATTATGTTGGTGCATGCGAGGCATCCTTTGTGGTCTTGCTGGCTGTTTGCCACGTGCCAAACAGCCGATGTGGGTCATGGAAGGCCCGGAAAATCACGAAGCCATTGGGGCGCAATGTTTCAAACTTTTCTAGAATTTCGCGTACTTGGTGATTCGATGGATGGAATCACCGAACAGCCTCGTATGGTTTTCGTGACCTGTCAAGCCGCACCCATCACGGGATACGTCGTTTTCCAACAGGCTGCGCGCAGCGCATATTTTGCAAAAGACGCGAAAATGCTTCTTTTGAAGCGCGCGCCAAAGTCAAAATCAAAACCCTGGGAGATGAATCTCCAAGACCCTCTCTT
>JADFZD010000257.1 GCA_015232705.1 Magnetococcales bacterium
CAAACCGGAGTGGTGGAAAAAACAGGAATGGATGCGCAGCGTCCCGATCGTCACCGCCTCGGGACAGGTCGAATTCCATTGACAGAGGGTCCGCTCTCCCGAAAGACCCGACAGCCACAATCCTCGGTTCTTCAACAATCAGGAGTTGTCCAGCATGGCGTTCATCAGTGTGGTCATTCCGATCTTCCGAGAAGAGGCGATCCTGGAGAAACTCGTCACGCTGCTCAACGCCACACTGGAACCTGTCCACCCGGATTACGAGATTCTCTTCGTGCTCGACGGCGGGAAGGATCGCTCCTGGGAGATCCTGACAGCTCTTGCGGCACACGATCCGCGCATCAAGGCCATCGAATTCAGCCGCAACTTCGGACAACACCTAGCCATCTCAGCCGGTCTGGACCATTGTGACGGCGACTGGGTGGTGGTCATGGATGGCGACCTCCAGGACCGGCCTGAGGTGATCCCCCTCCTCTTTCGCAAAGCCATGGAAGGGTACGACGTAGTCTTCGTCGCACGCCGCCAACGCAAGGAATCCCGTTTCTACCTCGCCATGGTCCAGGGATTCCACTGGCTGTTTCAGACTCTCTCCGGAACACATACAGACCCGGACATCGGCAATTTTTCCATCCTCTCACGGCAGGTGGTCGAGAACTATCGCTCCTTGCGCGAAGAGCTGCGTTTTTACGGCGGCATCATCCATTGGCTTGGCTTTCGCCACGCCATCATACCCGCCGAACAGGCCGAACGGTTGACCGGCACTTCGGGTTATTTGGGCTGGAACAAACGGATTCGACTGGCGACGCACATCATCCTGGCGCACTCCGAACGGCCACTTTACATCTCGGCTGCCATCGGCCTGATCATGGCCAGCGGCTCTTTTCTGATCGGACTCTATTTCCTGACAATCGCCCTTATGGACGGGGTGGACGTTCCCGGTTGGGCAAGCCTGATGGTCGCCCTGTTCTTCAATACTGGCCTCATCCTCGGAGTCCTAGGGATCAACGGCATCTATCTGGGCAAAATCTTCAGTGCGGTCAAACAGCGTCCGCTCTATGTCGTCGCACGACGCATCGGACTGCCTTGAACCCGAATCCGGCAGTTGCGACGGATTTCGTGTACGAACATATTGATTTATAAGGTAAATTTAAAAACGCAGCTACCTGATCGGTAATGAGACCTTCTTTCGATTCTCCAGGTGGATCAAGAGGTTGTCTCGGTTGAACGTACGTAACTGCCGGGTTCAAGTTGAAGCCCTCACGGGATTCCCCGTCCGATTGGGATTCCCCTCAACAGGCTTCACGCCGCCGCGATCCGACGAAGAGCATCCACCACCAGATCCACAGCCGACTCCTGCATACGCGGATAGAGCGGCAAGGAGATCACCCGATCTCCGATCCACTCGGCGACGGGAAACATGCCCGGAGCAAAACCGTACCGTTCGGAAAAATAACGGGTCAGATGCACCGGTCGATAGTTGACCATGACACTGATCCCGGCTGCATGCAGCGCGGCGATCCAGATATCCCTGGGCTTTCCCTCCACCAGAATCGGAAACAGATGTCGTGCATGCCGGGTTCCCGGTGCCGGAGGGGCGAACAAACGCACTCCGGGAAGGTCGCCCAGAAGGAACTCATACCTCTGCGCCAACACCTCTCGTCGCGCCAGATTCCGCTCCACCCGATCCATCTGGGGCAGAAGCAAGGCAGCATCGATATTACTCATATTGTATTTCCACCCCATGAGCACCATATCCCAATGCTCGTACCCCTTGGATGCCCGCTCGGCACCGCTTTTGGTCATGCCATGCAGACGCAGCAGCCGCAATCGTGCATACAGATCCTCATCGTTGACCGCCAGAGCACCGCCTTCGCCACAGGTGATGTTCTTAGTGGCATAAAAGCTGAAACAGGCCGTATCGCCAAGGGTGGCGGGCCTGACTTCGCCTAGACGACCTTCCAGACAGTGGGCCGCATCCTCGATCAGATGCAATCCTCTTTGCCTGGCCAACTCCCGGAGTGCTACCATGTCACACAAGCGCCCGTACAGATGGACCGGAAGAATCGCCCGGGTTCGTTCGGTAATAGCCGCCTCCACGCAACGGATATCCAGATTACCGGTATCGGGCTCGACATCGACGAAAACCGGCGTGGCCCCGGCCTCCAGGATCGACGAGGCCGTGGCGATAAAGGTCATGGGGGTGGTAATCACCTCATCCCCCGGCCCGATATCCAGCGCCAACAGTGAAATGTGCAACGCTCCCGTGCAACTCGTGGTTGCCAGGATATGACGACACCCCAAGTATTCGGCCAGTCTTGCCTCGAAGCGCGCTACGGTCTCGCCGGTGGTCAGCACCGGATGACGAATGGCCTCGGTGACCGCATCGATCTCCTCTTGACCGAGATCATGCAAAAAAAACGGAACCTTGAAACGGGAGGAAGCTGTCAAATGCGGACTCCTAATCAGGATGGGTGGATGGAGACAGGATGACCATTCTAAATACGGAGCTTCCTCTGTCAAGTCGAGGCAAGTTCGATTGGATCGAACTCCTGGCCTTCGTCCCGATGACGGGACTGGCTTTCTGGACACT
>JADFZD010000258.1 GCA_015232705.1 Magnetococcales bacterium
CTTCAACCCGAACAATCTTCTGGAAAGCCATTCGGACACCCGTCGCAACCGGGCGATTCTCGACACCTATGAGCCGGGATCGACCTTCAAGATCTTCACCATCGGCGCAGCGCTGGATCTGGGACTCATCAAGGAAAACACGGTCATCAACATCGAGGGGGGGCGTTTCACCATCGGGGATCGCACCATTCGCGACTTCCACGTCGGTCCCCAGACCCTGACCGTCAGTCAGATCATCCAGAAAAGCTCCAATGTGGGCGCGGCCAAAATCGGTCTGATGATGAAGCATGACGTGCTTGAGCAGTACATCCTGAACTTCGGCTTCACCCGTCCCACCGGCATCGAACAGACCAACGAAGCGCCCGGCGCCATGGCCGACATCACCCACTACCGTTTCGTGGGACAGGCCAACCGCTCCTACGGCTATGGGGTGCAGGCCACCCCGCTGCAAATTACCAGCGCCACCTCCGCAGCCGTCAACGGTGGCCTGTTGCGTCCACCCCATCTGGTAGCGGGCCGGATCATCGATCACAAGCAGACCGCCATTCAACGCCCGGAGCCCAAACGGGTGATCTCGGAACAGACCTCGGCGGTCCTGCGACGCATCCTCACCACGGTGGTCACCACCGAAGGGACCGCCGCCCAAGCCAAGGTGGCGGGCTACACGGTCGGCGGCAAGACCGGCACGGCCCGCAAGGCCTCCGGACGCCAGGGGTACACGGGTGGCAGTTACTTCTCCTCGTTTGTCGGCATGATCCCGGCGGAAGATCCGAAGATCGTCATCTTCGTCGGCATCGACGAACCGGACACCAAACTCTATTACGGTGGTTTGGCGGCTGCCCCGGTCTTCCGGGAAATCGCCGAAGAGATTCTGCCCTTGCTCGCGGTGCTCCCCACCACACCGGTGGAACTCAAACTGCCCTCTCTGCGCGATGAGGCCAAGGTCACGCCCATGCCCATGCCCGATCCTCCGGGGGCCAGGCCGGCTCCTCCTCCACCCACGACCGCCACCGCGACGCCAGCGGATGAGGATGCGGCGGCGAAAAAAACCTACAAGGGGCTCTCCCTGGCCGAAGCCCTGGAAAAAGCACAGGGACATGGCATCGTGCCGAAATTCTCCGGATCAGGCCGTGTGATCCAGGAGAGCCTCAGCGAGGAGGGCGAATTGCGCTTGGTGCTTGAATGAAATGTTCAGAACTTCTTGATGCGACCCGATGCGACGGGTTGAGCCACACGGGTGAGGATGTCGAGATCACCGGCCTGTGCGCGGATTCGCGCGCGGTAACCCCTGGTGCGCTGTTTGCCGCCCTCCCCGGCGCCCATGCGGACGGAAGGCGCTTCATCGATGCCGCGCTTGCCGGCGGGGCGGTCGCGATCCTGCACGATGGCACGATGGCACTGGATCACCCAAGTCTGCTCCATCCCGATCCCCGCACGGCCCTGGCCCATCTGGCGGCAGCGTTTCACGGGCATCCGGCGGATCACTTGGCCATGTTGGCCGTCACCGGTTCGAATGGCAAGACCAGTGTGGCGGCGATGGTCGAAGCGATCCTGCAAGCCGCCGGCATCCCCACGGGCGTCATCGGCACCACCGGCATCCGTTATCCGGGAGGTTGCGTGGCCCCCGCCCTGACCACACCCGATCCAATCACCTTTCAGGCGACCCTCGCGGCGATGCGTCTTGCCGGCTGTCAAGCCGTGGTGGCCGAGGTCTCTTCGCACGCCCTGGATCAACACCGCGTTACCGGCATACCCTGGCGCGCTGCGGCCTTCACCAACCTAAGCCGCGATCATCTGGATTATCACGGCACCATGTCCGCCTACTGGCAGGCCAAACAGCGTCTGTTTCTGGAGCAGCCGCATCCGAAGGCCGCGATCATCAACCTCGATGACACGCATGGCACGGAATTGGCCATCTCCTGCCGGAATCTGGCCATTCCGGTGCGCGGATTCACCCTGGAGGACCATCCGGAGGCGACCCTGCGCGCCAAAGAGCTGGAGCTGGACTGGCTGACCACACGCTTTAGGCTGCTCACCTCGGAGAAGAGCCGCTCGATCACCCTCAAGACCGCGGGTCGGTTTCAGGTCGCCAACGCCCTGACCGCCGCTGCGCTTTGCCAGGCCATGGGCATCAGCCTGACGACGATTGCCACGGGATTGAGCGCATTCCAACCGGTCAAGGGACGCATGGCGTGTATCCGCCAAGGCCAACCCTTTACCATACTCGTGGACTTCGCCCATACTCCCGATGCCCTGGAGCGACTGCTGACCACGGTCGCCGAAATCTCCCCTCGCGCCCGGCGCCATCTCGTTTTCGGTTGCGGTGGGGAGCGGGATGCCGGCAAACGACCGATCATGGGCGAGATCGCGGCACGACTGGCCAGCTTCACGATTCTAACCGATGACAATCCCCGATCCGAGGATCCCGAGGCCATTCGCTCCCAGATCCGCGCCGGCATGATGGCCGCCATTGGGCGTTTCACCGAGATTCCGGGACGAGCCGCAGCGATTGCGCAGGCCATCAGCATGGCGCGTGCCGGAGACGTGGTGTTGATCGCCGGAAAGGGGCATGAGAGCTGGCA
>JADFZD010000259.1 GCA_015232705.1 Magnetococcales bacterium
CGGGTGAATCGCTGCGTCTCTCATTGACGCTCGACGTGCGAACGCCGCTGGATGCGCCTCTGTTCTGTTTCATGTGGGAGCCGGCAGGACGTTCCATCATCCTGGCCTATACCCACCAGCCCAGAAATCCTGCTCTGCGTCCCTCCCTGTCACCTGGAGAACAGCAGATCGATATCACCATGAATCATTTGCCGTTTTTGCCTGGACGCTACACACTTCGTTTGTCGGTGGCTGGGGCGATCGAATCACAATTGTTGGGAAAGGTAGATCATGTGGCCATCTTGCAAGTTCTGCCACATGCGGAACAATACCTCATCACCAACGAAGCCGGATTGACAGAGCTGCGAGCGGATTGGCGCTTTCATTGACATTCATCCGAATTGACGGATCATCGTGAGAACTCATTCGTGAAACTGCGTCGCGTTCTTCTTTTGTCAGGACGTCACCTGCGGGAGAATCCCTACCGCGAATTGGTCATCAAACGCCGGTTGGAGCAACTCGGCGTGAAGGTGAAATTCGCCGTGCCCAGCCGGGGACTCAACAAAAGCGCACCTGAGGAGCCGGTGCACGATGATTCGGTTCTCGAACGCGAAGGGGCCATCCAGCTGGATGGAGAGTGGGATTTCCGCATGGCCATGCGTAGCTGCCAGATGGTGGTGTTCAGCACCTGGCGCAGTTATCTCCCCTTGACCCGGATGGCCCAGTCGGAAGGACGGTTGACGATCAACTTCTGCGCCTCTTCCGGATTGGATCACTGGGCCCACGGGGTGGAACGCTGTCTGATCCGCAGCCAATATATTGCCCGGCAACTGCGATATCTGGAACAGACCGAAGGACACATCACCCCCCCGGATGATCAATTGCGCATCGTTGGATCCCTTCAATACGAGTTTCCGCACGATCATCAACCACCCCTCTTTCCCAATCGCGAGGCGTTCTGCCATCATTACGATCTCGATCCTGCGCGTCCCATTGCCGTGCTGTTTCCCAAGGGAATCGACTCCTTCCACAAAAAGGTCGCTCTCTGGTTCCCTCACTGGGATCGCCAACAGGTTGACCTGTACAATCAATGGTTTCTGGATAAATATGCCGCCATCTGCCATCAAGCCAGGGAAGCACACTGCAATCTGTTGGTCAAGTTGCATCCGTCCGCTTACGCCAGTTACAATTGCGATGTCAGCTCCGAAATCCAATATTGGCAACGCTATCCCTGGACCCGGGTTCTGAAGGTGGAACATACCATGCCCATGTATCGCCACATGGACGTGGGACTGGGGATCAACTCCCACTCCGCGCTGGAATGTGGTCTGTTCAACAAGCCGTTCATCTATGTCGATTCCGACTTGCAACCCCCTCCGGATACCCCGTCCTTTAAAAACATCCGGTTATGCCGTCTTCCCCATGGTCCCTCCATGAGGTGGCAGGAGAATCTCGTCAATATCAATCCCTGGTTCTGGTCATGGTTGGGTGATTTCAGTCGCGCCGAAACGCTTGCCGAAAAGCTGGTTGATCCGGTCAACGCCCTGCCGATTCGCCCCGAGGATCGCCAGGCTTTCATCCACGAGTTCTGGGGCGTGGAGGATCTCAACGCCTCAGAGCGCATCGTCGATGAGATCATCCGTTTTGGCGAAGAGCGTCTCGGCTTTGGATCGCGTTGGCTTTCCCCGTCCTATTGGCGCGGTCTGTTGATGGATGGACAGCATTGGTTGCGTGGTCGTTACGACTGGTGAGATTCAGGCTGGCAGCGCGGACAAAAAAAAGCCGATCGCTGACCCAGACGTTGGGACTGGATGGGGGTGGCACAGACGGGACAGGCTTGACCAGTTCTTCCATAAACGTTGAGTTCAACGGAAAAATATCCTGGTTTTCCATCGCTTTGCCGATAATCTTTCAAGGTTGTTCCACCTTGACGAATGGCCGCTTCCAGCACCTGTTTGATGGTTTGGGTCAGGCGTGCGCAGGCAGCGGGGGTGAGTGAGGCTGCGGGCCGGGCCGGATGCACGCCGGCCAGAAACAGCGCCTCGTTGGCGTAAATGTTCCCCACACCGACCACCACGCGACCTTGCATTATTAAAGTTTTGATGGCTGTTTGCCGTCCTTGACACCAGCCGGTCAGGTGATCGGCGTGAAAGGTTGGTTCCAGGGGTTCGGGTCCGAGGTTGGCGAGCAGGGGGTGGTGATGCCAATCTCCATCGATCCAGAGCAGGGCGCCGAAGCGGCGCGGGTCGCGCAGGATCAGGTGGGTTTTGTCATCGAACTCCCAGATGACGTGATCATGGCGGTTGGCGGGGGATGCGGGATCGTGGAAGAGCAGTTGGCCGGACATGCCCAGATGGAGCAATTGGTGGCCTCTGCCCACGGACCAGAGCAGATATTTGCCGCGGCGGTAGATGGTCTGGATGGTCTGGCCCAGGAGGTTCTGGCGCAGGGGGATGGCTGGAATGGGCCAGCGCAGTTTGGGGGTAAGGATATGGATGTTTTGTACGGTGCGGTGGAGCAGGTGGGGGGTCAAGCCAGCGCGGATGGTTTCGATTTCGGGCAGTTCGGGCATGGGGGCATGGAGACATAAAGTGTCAAGG
>JADFZD010000025.1 GCA_015232705.1 Magnetococcales bacterium
AGCAACTGGCAAGGGATTTGGCCCGTTCGGTGGGCAAACAAGCGATCTGTCAGACACGAGGTGCGGAGATCGAACTGGATCGGCGCATCATCGACAAGCTCTCCGATCCCTTGATCCATGTCATCCGCAATGCGATCGACCACGGACTGGAAACCCCGGACATACGACTGGCTGCTGGCAAGCCCTCACAGGGACGCCTGACCCTTTCGGCACGTCAGGAGTCCGGCCAGGTGGAGATCGAAATCCACGACGACGGAGTTGGAATCTCGTTGGAGCGCATTCGTGCCAAGGCGTTGCGCATGGGGTTGCTGAGCGAGGAGAAACTGGCCACGCTCTCGGAGCGAGAAACCCTGGAGCTGATATTTCTTCCTGGTTTTTCCACCACCACCTTTGTGACCGATCTCTCCGGACGCGGTGTGGGGATGGATGTGGTGCGTCAGACCGTGCGCGAGGAGTTGCGTGGGGCCATCGAGATGGAAACCGTGTTGGGAGCGGGCACGACCCTGCGTTTGCGGGTACCCTTCTCTTTGGCGATGATGCGGGTATTGCTGGTCGAGGTGGGTGGGGAGCATTTTGGGTTTACGGCCAGGCATGTCAGCGCGATTCGGCGTCTGCCCGCATCGTCGGTGTTGTCGCTTGGCGATCGAAACATGGTGATTCTGGGCAATGAATTCGTGCCTTTGGTCTGTCTGGAGAGGCTGCTGGATCTGCCTGAAGGCGGACAATCCTCCTTGTTGCGCCGGATGGAGGCCGAGGAGCGGTTTGGCAAACTGCTGGTAGTGCTGGCGATCGGGGATGAAAAATTGGCCCTGGAGGTCGATTCTCTCGTGGATGAGCATGATATGGTGATTCACCCCATGCCAGCCTTGCTCAAGACGATTCCTCTGGTCTCCGGTTTGGTGGTGACCGGTGAGAATGCCCTGGTGAGCGTATTGCATGCCCCTGGCCTGCTGGAACGGGCGAAACGCCAGCGCGGCGGGCCGGTCGCGTCGTTATCCGGGCGTCATGAATTGGCTCACGACCGGGTATTGGTGGTGGACGACTCATTGAACACCCGTGAGATCGAAAAGGATATGCTTGAGGCATGCGGCTTTCGGGTGACTCTGGCCGAGGATGGTCTGGATGGTTTGCGGCATGCCCTGGAAGGTGCGTTCGATGCGGTGTTGACCGACGTGGAGATGCCGGGCATGGATGGTTTTTCGCTCACCGAGCGGCTGCGCCGCGAGGAGGCTTATCGAGACAAGCCAATCATCATCCTTACTTCGCGCGATCGTGAGGAGGACAGACAACGTGGCATGCGCGCCGGAGCGGATGCCTATATTGTCAAGGGGGATTTCAGTCAAGGGAACCTGGTGGATACCCTGCGCACCCTGCTGGGGTGGCGTGGTCAAGCTGGATAGAAAGATGAGGAGACACGTGTGATGCGCATTCTTGTGGTGGATGACGATCCGGTGGCTGGAGAGATGACGCAGGCCGTTCTTGAAGGGTTGGGTCATGCGGTCCAATGGGTGGAAAATGGTCTGGATGCCTTGCAGGCGCTTGATTCGGGTAATGATTTTGCGATGATCGTCAGCGACATGAACATGCCTCTGCTCTCCGGGATTGATCTGTTCCGGGAGTTGCGGGAGCGTGGCGACGATCGCCCTTTCATTCTGCTCACCGGGGATGAGCCAGAGGGACCTTTGGCGCGGGAACCGCGTCTGGATGGTTGTCTTACCAAAGATTTCACTCTGGAGGAGAGTCTCTCCGGTATGATCGATGACGTGCTGGCACGTCATCGGCATGCCGCGCAAGCCTGAAAATTCTCTTTTTGGAGAGGCACGCGCCACGCCACTTGATAAACATCCTTGACGAATCCTGCCCGGATTCGCTATGATGGATAAATGATTCAGCGCGGGAGTAACTCAGGGGTAGAGTGCAACCTTGCCAAGGTTGACGTCGAGGGTTCGAATCCCTTCTCCCGCTCCATCATTCCAACCCGGCATCCGGTACACGATACCCCCCACGGTGATCGTCCGTTTGACAGGTGCCTGCCTGCTTCCATGGCACGCGATGGTTGGATGCAAGGGAAAATCGCCTCATCCGCTTGGTACCGTGAAAACCGCTTCGTGTGATTCTCGGTCGTAGCGTGTGTGGGAGTTCCCGAGCAAGTTTCCTGGCCTGTCGGTCAGGCCGGGTGGCGAAGTGGCCTAACGCAGAGGTCTGCAAAACCTTCATTCGTGGGTTCAAATCCCACCCCGGCCTCCAGTCTGACACACCTCGCTTCGTGACGTCTCGCATCAGAGATTCACGAATGCATGAATTGAGCGTGGATATGCCACCTCAATGGCAGTCCATGCGGTTGAATGCTGTGCAAGTTGACTCATTTGTTTGTCTTTTTTCGATTTTTTTGCTGTAGCCCTTTTTCGATTCGTGGATTTTTGAGGCATTGAAGTTGAGCGTAAAATAGCTCGAATGCGGGAGTAACTCAGGGGTAGAGTGCAACCTTGCCAAGGTTGACGTCGAGGGTTCGAATCCCTTCTCCCGCTCCATTTCCTGACCGTGAAAAACGCCCACCGCGCCTTTCATGGTCGGGGTGTGAGGGGGTCATCTCCCCATCATGCAAGTTTACGATCCCCCTTTCCTTCCCTCCTCTGAATCCCCACGAATCTCCCGTTATTTTTAACCGGAATTTTCAAAAGGATTCTTCATGCCAATCACCTTTCATCCCAACGAACGCACTGTCATTTTCATCGATGGCTCCAATCTCTACGCAGCCATCCGCTCCCTCGGCTTTGACTTCGACTACAAAAAACTCCTCACCCACTTCCAGAGCCACAGTCGCCTGTTGCGCGCCTATTACTATACCGCATTGGGAGATGATCAGGACTACTCACCGATTCGTCCGCTGGTCGATTGGCTGGCCTACAACGGCTATGCGGTGATCACCAAACCCATCAAGGAGTATCTCGATCCGGTCAGTGGTCACAAGCGCATCAAGGGGAACATGGACATCGAAATCGCAGTCGGCATGCTGCAAATGGCCCCGCACTACGATCATGCCGTGCTCTTTTCCGGCGACGGCGATTTCCGCAGCGTGGTTCAGGCGATCCAGGATCAGGGAAAATTCGTGTCCGTGGTCAGCTCGCTCCTTACCAGCCCGCCGATGATCGCCGATGAGTTGCGCCGTCAGGCCGACGAGTTCATTGAACTCAATACCCTCAAATCCGAACTGATGCGCAACCCGCATGGCTCGCATGGCAATCCTTGCCCATCGGTCATTCCAACCGCGTCAACCACTTCCGCGGTCGCATCGGAGTCGGAGACCGGATTCTGATTGCGTTTTTTGGAATATGTTACGTTCAGCCTTGTATCGAAGGAGTCTTTGCACGTGGGCAAAATCGCTTTTTTGTTTCCCGGACAAGGTTCCCAATCCGTGGGCATGGGTCGCGAACTGCGTGACGCCGATCCGGCCATTGCCGCCCTCTTCGCCGAGACCAACGCCACTCTGGGTTTTGACCTGACCGACCTGATGTTCAACGGGCCGGACGAAACCTTGCGTCTGACGGAAAATGCCCAACCCGCTCTGGTTTTGACCGGTCTGGCGGTACTTCACATGGTGACCGAACGCACCCGTCTGCGTGCGGACTACGTGGCGGGTCACTCTTTGGGCGAATATGCGGCCATTGCCGCCGCTGGTGGATTCAGCGCCCTGGATGCCGTGCGCCTGGTACGCAAACGGGGCGAAGCGATGCGTTCAGCCCTGCCGGCTGGCGTGGGCGGCATGGCGGCGGTACTCAACATGGCCCCTGCCGACGTGGAGCGTATCTGCAAGCAGGCCGCAGAAGAGACCGATCTCTTCTGCGCGCCCGCCAACTACAATACCGCCACCCAACTGGTGATCTCCGGTCATGCGGCAGCCGTGCAACGCGCCGTGGAACTGGTCAAGGCCAACAAGGCCAAGGCCCTGCCCGTGCCGGTCTCGGCTGCCTTCCATACCCCCCTCATGGCCAAAGCCGCCGCTACCATGGCCGATGTCCTGGCCGAACAACCCATCCGTGACCTCACCATTCCCCTCATTGCCAATGTCACCGCCGACGCGCTGATACACGGCGATACCGTGAAGGAAAACCTGATCGAGCAGATCACCGATCCGGTTCGCTGGGAGGCATCGATGTTGCGCCTGGTGGCGCTTGGCGTGGATACCTTCGTCGAACTCGGCAGCGGACAAGTGCTCGCCGGCATGATGAAGCGCATCCACAAGGAGGCGCGCATCCTCTCGATCAACACCCCTGCCGACCTGGAAAAACTCAGCGATTGGTGCTGACGCCTCCACCAGGCCCCTCATCCTCTCGATTAACACCTTTGCCGACAGGCAAGTGCCCCTGGATCGCTTCTGTCTATACAATTATAAACCTTAAATCATCTATTCGCAAGAAATCCGCATCTTGAAATAATCATGATAATCAGACTGCTTTATCGAGAGCGTACAGCGTGTCGCAAGGAAAACGCACTGTGAGTCCGGAATCATTTCCACCTCAAGCGTAGATTTGATTTTGATTTCCCTTACAAGATGATATATTTAAATTGATTGTTTTATTCAGGAAATCACTCACCATTCATAATTCTTGATTCTGGTCTTGCCTGTTTGAATCAAGACTGGCAGATTGGTAAATTGATTTCCATTTTTGCGGATTCATGCTTGCACAGCATGCTTCGAATTGATAGTCTATATACGCAGATTAGCATAGATCTATACGGGTATATGTGAATTCCATCTCTCCACTGAGACTCCACAACGGTGAAAGAAATGTCCATCCATAACTTAAGTGTCAAATTCAAGATTCTCGGTGGCGCCTTGCTGTTGGTCGCCATCACGATCGTCTTCGGTGGCCTTGCCAATCTGTACATCGGCAAGGTATCTGGCGCCCTGTTCGGTATTACCGACAACAACGCCAAAGCGGTGGAGTATGCCACGGGCGTGGAACGCATGGCCCTGGCAACCATCCTGGAGGAGAAAAATTATCTCCTCCATGAAAAGCCCGAGATCCATCAACGCGCTGAAAACAGTGTCAAGGAGTTGAACCAGTTCCTCGACAAGGTGGATGAACTGGCCTCCCGCTACAACAATACCAAGCTGTTGGAGCAATCCAAGGTCGCCCGTCACGGCACAGCGGTCTACGCCGACAAGTATCGGGCCGGGGTCAAGGCGTTGCAGGCCAACAAGAGCGCCGTGACGCAAATGGTCGAAAAGGGCCAGATCGTCGAGAAGGCAGCCGAAAAATTCCTGCAACTCCAGGTGGATGCCTACACCGCTGCCATGAAAGGCAAGGCGGATGCGGCGACCCTGGATACCTACGTCCAACGCTACATCATCACCACCAACATCTATGTGGACGCCCTGGAGATCATGCGCGCCGAGAAGGAGGAGGTGAACTATAAAAACCGCGAGGCGTGGAAGCACATGAACCAACTGCTTCCGGATTTGATGAAGAAATATGACGACTTGCAGAAGATCACCACCGACGGCGATCAGGTCAAGCTTATCGAAGCGGCGCGTAAAGCCACCAGCGAATACACCGAGGCGGCCCGTACCTGGATCAAGAACGACGACGAACTTGAAGCGATTCTGGTCGATATGGCCAAGCTGGGTGCGGATGTGATCAAGCAGGCGCAGCAGGCCGAAGATGCCGGCTATCAACAACTCTCGGTGGCACGCGCGGATGCGGAAAAGATCACCGGAGAAGCCAATTCGATCATCCTCGGCACGATCATCGGCGCGGTGATTCTCGGGGTGCTGATTGCGCTCTTCCTGGCCTCGCTGATCACCAAGCCGATCGTGCAGGGGGTTGCCTTTGCACAGACCCTGGCGCGCGGAGATCTGACCACCCGTCTGCACATCGACCAAAACGACGAGATCGGCACCCTTGCCAAGGCGTTGAATGAGATGGCCGACAAGCTCAAGGAGGTGATCGGCGAAGTTCGCAATACCGCCAATGGCGTGGCTTCCGGGAGTCAGGAACTCTCCACGACGGCCCAGCAGATCTCCCAGGGATCGACCGAACAGGCCGCATCCGTGGAGGAAACCTCCTCTGCCATGGAGGAGATGGCCTCCAACATCCAGCAGAACACCGACAACTCGGAACAGACCGAGCGCATTGCCCGTCAGGCATCCATCGACGCCGAACAGGGTGGCGCTTCGGTGAGTGAGGCGGTGACCGCCATGAAGGAGATCGCGTCGAAGATATCGATCATCGAAGAGATTGCCCGTCAGACCAACCTGTTGGCGTTGAATGCGGCCATCGAGGCGGCGCGAGCCGGCGAGCATGGGAAAGGATTTGCGGTGGTGGCCGCCGAGGTGCGTAAATTGGCAGAACGGAGTCAAACCGCTGCTGCGGAGATCAGTCGTCTCTCCTCTTCGAGCGTTCTGGTAGCCGAGAAGGCTGGTCAGATCATCAACAAACTCGTTCCGGACATTCAAAAGACCTCGGAGTTGGTACAAGAGATTGCGGCATCAAGTCGCGAGCAAAACAGTGGCGCCGAGCAGATCAACAAGGCGATCCAGCAACTCGATCAGGTGATCCAGCAAAACGCCGGCTCCTCCGAAGAGATGGCCGCCACCTCCGAAGAGTTGAACGCCCAGGCCGAGTTGCTGCAATCGACCATCTCCTTCTTCAACATCGGAGCGGGTTCCACTCCGGTTGGCGCGACACGTCGCCCGGCCTCCCGTACCGTCGCCGCCCTGCCCGCACCACATCAGGCTGCCCGTACGCCCACCGTGACGAAAAAGAGTGGCGTGACGCTGCGTCTGACCCATCAAGGTGAGAGCGGCGGCGGACGCAAGAACAATCTGGACGACGATTTCGAGAGCTTCTGATTTGGATCATTGCCATCCAGTCTGGTGCGTGGAACGCGTCAGACTGGATGGCGTCAGCCATGCAGCGTGCCCAGGCGGATTGACACGGGAACCCAAACCGCAACCGTCACGGGATATGCGACTTTTACTGCGGGGACCAGCGGCCATTCCATTGTGGCCCCTGGTCCCTGGTCTTCGTTAGAGGTCGTGAATCGTGACAAGCCAACCACGGGCTTTTTGCAATACCCCATGGAAACCAATCTGTTTGATCATGCAATCATTCGCAAACTACGGATCTTTGTAGGTACTAACATTTTAAGTGCTTGCACAGTTTGATTTTATTCCATGCTTGAACTCTGCCGACATCATCCCGGATGCGCTTGCCGGTTCGAGACCCTATAAACGTTTGCCCCCGGATCCAACTGTTGAGAATGCCTTGCGCAACTGCCGGATTCGGGATGAATACAGCAAGGAGGAGGGTTTATGCCGCGATTCGATTGGCAATACGGCTATCAGACCAACAACAAAATTGTTGATCTCCAACATAAATATTTTCTCGAATTGATGAATCGCCTGTACGATGAACTTGGTACAAGCACAGATCCAGTTTATCAAGAACGACTGCTCGACGAGTTGATCGCTTATGCCCGATTTCATTTCATTTCTGAGGAGAACATTCTGCTTAAGTATCTCCCCCGCCGATTCGATCATCAAAAGGGATTTCATGAGGTGCTGCTCAGGGAGTTGCAATCGAAAGTCACCAGCATGAAGGCTGGCCAGATCACGGCCACCGAGATCGTGTATTTTGTCGTAGAGTGGTTCTTTACCCACACCGTGACCGAGGATGTCACCGATTTCCTGCCCCTGTCGTGACCGATTGCGGACGTGTAGGTTTTGCCATGGCGCTTAATCCGCATACCCGCCCATCAGGACAGGGATTCATTCGCCATGCGTCCCGTATTGCTGCTCCACCCACTGGCGGTAGGCACCGCTGGTGACATCCGCCACCCACGCGGCATGATCCAGATACCAACGCGCCGTCTTGACGATGCCGCTTTCAAAAGTCTCCTCAGGCCGCCAGCCCAGTTCCCGTTCGATCTTTCCGGCATCGATGGCGTAACGGCGGTCATGTCCGGGTCGATCCTGGACAAAGGTCATCTGTTCCACATAATCCCGTCCATCCGGACGTGGACGCTCACGGTCGAGCACCGCGCAGATGGTGCGCACCACGTCGAGATTCGGCTT
This sequence comes from Magnetococcales bacterium, assembly GCA_015232705.1. GTDB lineage: Bacteria > Pseudomonadota > Magnetococcia > Magnetococcales > Magnetaquicoccaceae > Magnetaquiglobus. The sequence continues at coordinate 8,081 of JADFZD010000025.1, forward strand.
TTCGTTCCAGCCGCCGATGTTGTAGGTTTCGCCCGTTCGGCCTGCCTCCAGCACCCGCATGATCGCCAGACAGTGATCCTCGACATGCAGCCAGTCGCGCACCTGCATGCCATCTCCGTAAATGGGTAGAGGTTTGCCGGCCAGGGCGTTATGGATCACCAGTGGAATGAGCTTTTCCGGGAACTGGTATGGACCGTAATTGTTGCTGCAATTGGTGGTCAGCACCGGCAGTCCATAGGTATGGTGCCAGGCGCGCACCAGGTGATCCGAAGCCGCCTTGGAGGCCGCGTAGGGGCTGTTGGGCTGATGGGGATTGGTTTCGCGGAACGGGTGATCCTCCGGCTTCAGGGTGCCGTAAACCTCATCGGTCGAGACATGCAGAAAGCGGAAATCCTGTTTGTTGGGTGATTCGGATGCCGTTTCAGGCAGTCGGCTCCAATAGTCGCGGGTGATCTCCAGCAGATTGAAGGTGCCGACGACGTTGGTTTGGATAAACGCGCCGGGTCCGAAGATCGAGCGATCCACATGGGATTCTGCCGCAAAATGGACGATCGCGCGCGGTTGGTGTTGGGCGAGGAGGGCTGCGACCTGTTCGCGGTCGCCGATGTCACCGCGAACGAAAAAATGACGCGGATCCTCTCGGAATGCCGTCAGATTGGCGAGATTGCCGGCATAGGTGAGCTTGTCCAGGTTGATCACCGGTTCATCGGAGTGCTTGAACCAGGTATGGATGAAATTGGCACCGATGAAACCGGCTCCGCCGGTGACGAGTATCATGATGGATCGACTCCTGATCGTTCTTTGTTTTGACTGGGGAGACCCCTTTCACCCCCTTGTCTTAAACCTGGGGGATCATCCGAGCTGAATGGACAGTGGGTATGGCGTCATTCAGATCCGGAAGTTGCGAAGGCTTGCCCATGACAACATATTGATGTATATTGTAAAAATAAGAAAATCGCAACTCGATGTCACGATGCAAGCCGAGGTGCGGGAATCTGACCCGCACCCTGCCGGAAAGGATTATCTTATCCCTGTTCCCAAATGGTCAAGGTCTACCACTCACAATGTTCGTTTGATCCAATCCTGTCCCAAGCGCCCCTCCATCACCTCGGCGTTGGTCACCAGGCCATAGGCAGCCTGTTCGGGATCCAGATAGATTGCGGCCACGCGCTGCAACTCCGCTTCCGTGACCGCCATGACCCGCTTGCGGAAGGCGCGTCGCACCTCGGGCAGTCGTCCGTACAAAGCGTCATGAAACGCCCGCTTGGCCTCGCCTGCCGGCGATCCAGGACGGTCGATCACCCCAATCATTCCCAGGATAGCCTCCTCCATGGCACGCGATTCGGCCTTGCCGGCCAACAACCACTCTAACGAATTCTGGAAATCGCCCATGGTCTCCTCGACGCGCGGATCGCGGTAGGAGTAGAACCGGAACAGACCGCTGTCCGAATCGTAGCCCGCACCCCCACCATACGCCCCACCCCGCTCGCGAATGGCGCGATGCAGAAAGCCGTTTTTCAGATACAATCCCAACACCGCCAGGGCCGGTGCATCGGGATGGGCATAGGGAACGGTCTTGTGTACACGGGCGCAGAAGTGGATCTGGGTCACCGTGGCCCAGGCCGATTTGAGCGCACCGGCAAGGGCGCCCACGGCAATGCCGCCAGAATTGTCGGTCGTCCATCTGCGAGCGCCCCACTGTTCGGTCAGGGTGGCGCCGAAACTGGCGAAATCCTCCTCCTCGCCGACCATCAGCATGCGTCCCGGCGCGCTTCGCAACAGGTCACGCAACCCTTCGAGACGTTCGGCAAATTCGTGCAAGGCGCGCGGATCATCCAGACTCTTGTCGAGATTCTTCAATCGCTTGACCGCCGCCATTCCTCCCCAGAGGTCGTTGAGCGCAGCCACGCGACTCATGCCGGCTCCGGCGGCAGAGAGGGCCAACACATGACCGTTCTCGGTGACGCGCATCTCGGCGGCGGATCGCATCTGCGCCACCAGTTCGCGCAGACGGCTGTGCTCGTCGAAGCGGGCCGCGTCGATGGTATCCAGGATCAACTGGGACAAAGCCCCCTGATTGCGCGCCAGAGCCTTGCCTGAGATGCAGAAGACACAACGATAGGCATCCAGATCATCCACGGAGGCGCGCAACCCCATACGGGCCGCGATGCCACCGCTGATGGCCGATTGATGAGCCTGGGTCTGAAGATAGTCCCGCCCGCCGCATCCCACTTCGGAGAGACAGGAGGAGAAGATCGGCAGGAGTTCCAGATAGGCCTCGGGCATGGCCGGCGGATCGATGACGTACTGTTGGTAGACCAGGCGATTGGTGGCCGCCTTGAACCAGAAGACCGGCAGATCGCCTTGCCGTGCCTCGTGTCCCACGGCGATGGCGATATCCGGCGGGATGTCGCTCAACTCCAATCGCGGCAGAATCTCCGGATCGTCCTCCTGCTCCTGACGGGCAAGCAGTGCCTTGGTGCGCTCGATCACCCCTTCCCGCTCTCCGGCATCCATACCGCCAAGGATCTCTCGCAAGCGGGCGATCTCCCGCTCCTTGCGTTGGGCATTCAAGGTGGTATCCGGCTTCAAGATCACCCGCACCCGATGGGAATTTTCCAAAAGCAAGCTGCGCACCAACCCCTTGATGAACTCCGGATCACCCACCCGCGCCCGCAAGGCGTTCAGAGCCTCGTCAAGTGCCAGAGCCTGAATCGGATCGCCACCGTGCAAGGTCGGGGTCAGGGCGTTCAACAAAAGCTTCAACCCATACGGCAAGCCATCCCCGCCGATCTCACGTCGCGACAGCTCCAACTGGTGCAGCACCGACTCGACCCGCTCCGGTTCGACCCCCACCTCGGCCACACGCGCCAACAGTTCGAGGATCTGCTTTTCCACGGACTCGGCACGTTCCGGTTCGGAACCCTCCAGACCACAGACAAAGACCAGCTCCCGTCCAGAGTCATCCAGGCCGCTCAACGACGAGGGTGAGGTGCCCAGATCGGTGGTTTCCAGCACTTTCAACAGCGGCGAGGAGCTGTTGTCGAGCAAAACACCATTCAACAGATGCGCGTTGAGAAGGTTCTCCATCTCCATGGTGCGCCCCAACAGCCAGCCAAGCACGATGTGGCTCTTTTCCGAGGTATCGGACTCCCCATCCAGGGCATAGCGCTCCACGACGGAAAGAGGGGCCGGATGACGCTGTTCGTCCGGAATCGAGGCTGGTCCGGGATTGTCCTGAAAACGGGCCAGCACCTGCTCCTGGAAACTGGCGTGATGCTCAGCAGCGGTGATGTCGCCGTAGGTCATGAAAATGGCGTTCGAGGGGTGGTAAAAACGGCCATGGAACGCCTTCAACCCATCCCAGGTGAGATCCGGAATACGTTCCGGATCGCCACCACTGTTGAAATGATAGGTGGTGGTGGGAAACAGATTCTCGGATATGCACTGCGAAAGCACCCGCGCCGGGGAACTCATCGCCCCTTTCATTTCATTGAAGACCACACCCTTGAAGACCAACTCCGAGTCTGGATTTTCGGGTTCGGAAAACTCCACCCGAAATCCCTCCTGGGCAAAATCGAGCGCGTCCAGACGTGGAAAAAAGGCCGCATCCAGATAGACGCGCAACAGATTGTCGAAATCCTTGCGTGACTGGGTGGCAAAGGGGTAGGCGGTCCAATCGCTGGAGGTGAAGGCGTTCATGAAGGTGGAGAGCGAACGTCGCAGCATCATGAAAAAGGGATCGCGCACCGGATAGCGTTCACTGCCGCACAAGGCGGTGTGTTCGAGAATATGCGCCACGCCGGTTGAGTCCTGGGGCACGGTCAGGAAGGCGACCAGAAAGGCGTTATGCGGATCGTCGGTAGCCAGGTGCACATGTCGCGCGCCCGTGATCCTGTGACAATAGGTCTCCACGGTCAATTTCAGCGACGCCACGACTTCACGGCGCAACAGGTCGAATTCGGGATGGCTCATGGTGCTCCTTGGCGGGACCGAGTGAAATGCAAACAAAATGGTCGGTACAACAGTATATTGACTCCTGCTTCCGATCTGCGAAAGGGTAATCCGCAACCGGAGTGTGAAGGGGGCTTCCCTCCATGCAAAGCAAGTCGGGAAAAAGCGATTCGAAACGCGAATCCCCTTGCGCTTAAGCGGCACGCGTGTTAAGAAATTCAGTATATAAGAAAAAGCTGAAACTAACACGCATCGCTCTCAGGCACGCAAAGGCCATGCCGGTCTCTGCGATCCGCTGGGCAAATAATGTGCGAACCATCCTCCTCCTGCCTTGTCAAATCGGGTGGTACCCTGATAGTTACAAAATTTACGCTTAAAACGCACAACATATGCCAAAATTGATGAAGACCCAACCCTCACCCCAAAAAACCAACAATCGGAGGTAAACCATGGCGGATGCAAATGCCGCAGGCCAAACCATCCTGGTCGTCGGCGGCGGAATCAGCGGTCTGACCACCGCCGTCGAAGCTGCCGAAACCGGATACAATGTGCTACTGGTGGAAAAAGATCCTCACCTCGGTGGTCGAGTCTCGCAACATAACAAATACTTTCCCAAACTCTGCTCCCCAACCTGCGGGTTGGAGATCAACTACCAGCGCATCAAAAACAATGCCCGCATTCGCTATCTGACCCTCTCCGAGGTGGTCGATATCCAGGGTGCCGAGGGCAACTACACAGTGCGCATCCAGAAAAATCCCCGCTACGTCACCGAAGCCTGCACCGGCTGCGGTGTGTGTTCGGATGCCTGCACCGCCTTGGTACCGGATCCTTACAACTTCGGCATGCGTCAGGTCAAGGCGATCCGCAACAACCACGCCATGGCCTTTCCAAGCTGGTACTACATGGATCCGGAATACGCCCAATCCGAAGAGGCCCAAAAGGTCGCGAAGGCGTGTCCGGCAGGGGCGATCAAGCCCGACATGCAGGCCGAAATCGTCGAAGAGCAGGTGGCGGCCATCGTCTGGGCCACTGGCTGGAAACCGTATGACGCGGAGAAAATCCTCCCTTACGGCTTTGGTCAGTACGCCAACGTCACTACCAACATGCGCTTCGAGCGTCTGGCCAACATCTACGGCCCGACCGGCGGCAAGATCGTCCGCGCCGACGGCAAGGAGGCCAAAAATGTCGCCTTCATCCAATGCGCCGGCTCCCGCGATCACAACTACCTGCCCTTCTGTTCGCGCATCTGCTGCCTGGCCTCGATGAAACAGGCCGCCTACGTCCGTGATCAGTATCCGGACTCCAAGGTAACGATCTTCTACATTGATCTGCGCGCCATGGATCGTTACGAGAGCTTCCTGCAGAAAACCCGCGACGATCAGGCCATCTCCTGGATCAAATCCAAACCGGCCCGCA
>JADFZD010000260.1 GCA_015232705.1 Magnetococcales bacterium
TCGGACCGCTGCATCCCTATGTTTTCGAAACCATCGAGACCTTGGCGCGCACCCTGGAAAAAGGCAAGCATCCGGACGCCTTCAAACTGCGCAAAGAGCTGTTCACGCGCCGTTCCGACTTTCTCGACCGCATGCTCTGGGCCACCTCCGACAACGCCCGCGAAGGGTATATCCGCCTCTACGCGCCGGAACTCAATACCCATCTGGCACTGCTCGCCACCATGGATCCGACGATCGCCGGACGCGAAGCTCTGGAGGTCGGTCTGCGTCGCAAGGGCCAGCTGCTCAAGACCACCTCGGAGATCCGCCAGATCGTCCGCCTGAGCAACAATCCCAAGCTCAAGGGCATCAGCGACAAACTGACCGAAACCCGCAAGCAACTCGCCTCTCTGACCCTCTCCGGTCCCACACCGGAGAGCGCCAGCACCCATCTCAAAGTGCTCCATGACCTGGAATCCGAGGTGGAACGGCTACAACTGGAACTCGGTCAGGCAAGCAAAAGGTTCCAGAAAGGGGTGGTACCGGTCACCATCGACGATCTGGTCAAACATTTGCCTGAAAAATCCGCCCTTGCCGAATTCTTCTTCTACAAGGACGAGGAGCGCCCCGGCCTGCTGGCCGCCATCCTGCGCAAGGAGCAGGGCAAGCCGCTCTTCGATCTGGTGGTCTATCCCGATCCGGAGGCGATTCAGAAATTGATCATCGACTACCGGGCCGCCATCCAGGACGAGGATGGCAACGAAGAGAGCGTCAAAAAGGTCGGACGTGAGGCGCATGATCGCATCTGGGCCCCCATCCGCCAGAGGATCGGCAAACGGGAGCTGGTCCATGTGGTGCCGGATGGCCTGCTCAACATCCTGCCCTTTCCAGCCATGGTGGATCCAGATGGCGATTACCTGGCGCGCGGCACGGATCTGCATCTGCTCTCCTCAAGCCGCGACCTGGTGCCGGTCAATCTGCCGGAGGTCAAAGGGAACTATCTGATCCTGGCCGGCCCCGAATACGACGCCGACAACCTGGGCGGTTCCCGCGCCCAGGCCTCCCTCGAAGAGAACTCGGCCAAACGCTCCAGCGACATGAAGCAAAACCTGCGCGCCATGGCGTCAGGCATGCGTGGGTTGCGCTTCGATAACCTGCCTGGAGCCGAAAAGGAGGGTCGTCTGATCGCCGCGCTGGCAACCGACAAGAAAAAAAGCCATACCTTCCTCGTCAAGCGCGAAGCCCAGGAGGCCAAGCTGCTGACATTGCCAAAGTCCCCGGAGATTCTGCACATTGCCACCCACGGCTTTTTTCTCAAGCCGGACGAAAATCTGCACAAACGTCTTCTGAAACTGGTGCGCGGCGGCGATCAACACCTCCCCCCACCGGGTGACAACCCGCTGTTGCGCGCCGGACTCGCCTTTGCCGGAATCAACGCCAATGCCAAATTCCTCGGGGAGATGGATACCGACAACGATGGCGTGCTCACCGCCCTCGAAGTGCTCAACCTCGATCTGAGCGGCACACGACTGGCAGTGCTCTCTGCCTGCGAAACCGGACTGGGCGAACTGCACGAGGGCGAAGGGGTCTATGGCTTGCGACGCGCCTTTCAGGAGGCAGGGGTCAAATCGGTGATCTCGTCGCTCTGGGAGGTCAACGACGCCGGCACCCAGGCGCTGATGACCAGCCTTTATGCACGGCTCGGCGAAGGCATGAACGCCCATCGCGCCCTGCGGGAGTCGCAACTGGATCTGCTCGAATCCAATGAATGGCGCCATCCGTATATCTGGGCCGCCTTCATGATGATCGGCGAATGAGGCATAGGCAACGATAGAGCACGCCGAGGCCGTTTGTGACGCCATGGATGGCATCACCACACCCGCGACGTTCGCAGTCCATTCGTAACGGTTCAAAACCCCTGATCAGGATAGGGAGTGTTGACATTCAGATCCGGCTCGGTCGTCAGACGTTGACCATGTATACTCCTGCTCGACTCCCCTGGGCAGACGGATATCCGATTCTCGTGAGCCTTCCAGATCCGCTTCGGCGCGCCACCAAGGTTATTCCCCAATCGCCGCGCGCCCTCGGCGCGTCTCGTACAGCGCGATCCCAGCCGCCGTGGCGACATTGAGCGAACCCACCCCGCCAGCCATGGGTATCGCCACCACCGCGTCGCAACGCTCGCGGGTCAGGCGTCGCAAGCCCTGCCCCTCGCTGCCGAGCACCCATGCCAGGGCGCCGCGCCACGTCCCGTCTTGAAGCGTCGCCCCGGCCTCGCCATCCAAACCGATCACCCGCACGCCATACTCCTTGAGTTCATTCATGGCGCGCGCCAGATTGGTGACACGGATCACATCCACCCGCTCCGCCGCTCCCGCCGAAGCCTTGACCGCCACCCCGGACAACGGTGCGCTGCGATCACGGGGCAACACCACGGCCTCGACCCCGAACGCCTCGGCAGAACGGATGATCGCCCCCAGATTGCGCGGATCCTCGATGCCATCCAGCAACAGCAGTATGGGCGCCTCCAAACCATCCAGCCGGTCCAGCAGCGCATCCCAGGTCGGTTGCACCCGCGCCCCGAC
>JADFZD010000261.1 GCA_015232705.1 Magnetococcales bacterium
GAAAGGGGGTGGATCCATCAATCAGCATGCGCACAAAGGGGAGCAGCAGCAGGGAAATGGTATTGGCGTAGCTGATCTCGTCTTGAAACGGGAAATCCGCCAGGGCATCCTCCAGCGTCTCCAGCGCCCAGGCCACGTCCTGACCGGTCGGGATGGCCGGAACGTCCAATTGCAGGTCGCCAAGCTCCAACCACGCCTGAGCGGATTCGTGATAGCCGGTCTTGACGGCCAACGTCTTGTCGGTGCCGTAGACCGGAGAACGCAAGATGCGCTCGATGGGGGGAAAGGGCAACTCCTCGGTCGGCAGACTCATGATGTGGGTGCAGATCTGGAGCGGCAGCGTCTTGGGTGACCATTCGCCCGAGGCGTTTTTGATAAAGAAGGTGAATCGCGTGGTCAGGTAGGCATGCAACCGTTGCGGGTCCATGATCTGCATCTGTTTCTGGCCGCGCACCTCGATCAGACGCACCAGGACAGCGCCCCAGACGTAGAGCCCGCTATCCAGGCCGAGGGCGTCATAAATGGCCTGCGCCCGTTCCGACAGATCCCCAGGCAGATAGAGCGCGGGCTTGCTGGCCTTGGCTCCTCCCATCGCCTGTTTGATCGAGCGAACAACCTCCTCCAGGTGCGGGCCCCCGTCGGCCAGATCCCAGCCGCCATTTTCGGTGATTTCGACAGTTTCCGGGAGCCGGATGACGGTGGCCACGGCGGCCACGCCGTTCAAACGCTCGGACATCTTCTCCATGTACTTGAGGCCGGGCTTGTCGGCGTCGGGAACCAGAATCACTACCCGATCCGTCAAAGGCGTCAGATCGTGGGAGGCGAAAAAGGACGAACCGTTCATGCCGGTGGTGGCCACCGCTTGCGGGAACAGGCGTTGCGCGGCGTCGGCGGTCTTCTCGCCCTCGACGAACAGGACCGGTGCGCGGGGCTTGGCTTTGAGGCCGGGCAGATTGTAGAGCGGGCGCGGGGCGGGGTGGGCGTGACAGGCCCATTTTCCGTCCGTGTGGATCCAGGGGGTGAACACCTTCTTGTCCGGGCCGTCGTAGCGGGCCGCGATGGCAATCAACTCGCCTTTGGCCGTGTGATACCTCCAGGTGGCCACCGGCGCGCCGAGGGCCTTGTGGTGCAGGTCTGTCGGCCCCGGTTCCGGAGCGGGGACTGTGGGCTTGATCTCCGGGGCAGGCTGCATTTCTTTTCTGGCTGGGTCTTTGGGGGTTTTGGGGTTTGTGAGGCTGGCGTAGCTGGCGAGGCGTTGAATGGCTTCCGGGAAGGTGGTTTTGGTGAGCCGTTTGTAAAGCTCGATGCCGTCACCGCTCCCGCACTGATTGCAGATCCAAGAGCCGGTGCCGTCCTTGTCATCGAAGCGGAAGCGGTCTTTGCCACCGCAGAAGGGGCAGGGGCCGTGCCGGGCATCGAGGCGGCTGGAGGGCGGAAGGTACGGGGTGATAATTTCTGCCCACGAGCCGGTCAGACGGTTCTTGACATCAGAAGCGTTCATGCTATCATTCTCCCACGTTCATGTTATTGGGTTTTCGAAGCGGCCACCTTCCCACAGGTGGCCGTTTCACTTTATGCGGTATCAGTTCTGGCTTTCGACCTGAACTCCTTCCCTCTTTTTGACCTCATCCCACCCAGGGGGCGGGTCAACCTCCGTCAGATCCCGGTGCAGCACACGCGCGGCGGTCCGCCGCACCACTATTTCTTGGTCGTTTGCAAGCCTGATTTCGTCTTCAAGCGTGGTGATGAGCGCATGCGCCGGGTGTGACGGGGCATCGTCGATCCGTTGCAGGCGGGACTGTTGAGCGATTGCGAGTAGATTGGCGAGACGGGCGAGGATGTTCATGATGGTACTCCGGTGGGGGTGACGTTCCGGAGTTTTGGGCGGTTCTGAGGCGTCCTGACTCCGGGGGCTCAGAAACCCAACCAGAGCAATGGGCATGTCGCGATTTAGGCCGTGGTGACCCTGGACAGACGCGACATCCCCCGGAATCAGGTGCGGTGAACGGGGTGGTCCCCGTTGGTGGCGATTCGGGATGCTCATGGTTGCGGAGGTTCTGAGGCTCCGGGAATGATTATCGCATATCAGGTCTCGGCCCGCAACACCCGCCCGCCCGTCCCCAGCTTTCCTTTTCCCACTGCCCGTCTGTCCGCTTTTCTTTCTGGCTGGTCCTTTGACTTTTGGGTCGTGCCAGGACGTAGAAAGCCTGCATCCCCGCTCAATCCCGCGCGGTACTGCGCGTAAAAGGCCCGGAAATCGAGGTATGGAGCGCACGCCATGAGCCGCCATGATCGCGCGGAACCGGGCCCCTTTTATTTCCCCCACGTGGTAGATAATTACAATTATCGACCAGTCAAGTCGCTTGTAATTCATGTAATATTTGTAATACAAACGCAACGCGAAGCGATGCGGATATGTAGTATTTGTAATACACGCCTAAAACGCGAGGCCCAGCGCGTGGCCGCGTGCGAGGCGCGAAACGCGAGGCCCAGCGCGTGGCCGCGTGCGAGGCGCGAAACGCGAGGCCCAGCGCGTGGCCGCGTGCGAGGCGCGA
>JADFZD010000262.1 GCA_015232705.1 Magnetococcales bacterium
TGAACGAGAAAACCGGTCCGGGGCGCTCCGGGCGGGCCACCGTGCCATCGGCCTCCAGACGGGCGGGAATGGTCATGGCATCCGGGCGCAGAAGCGCTTCGAGGGCCTCTGGGTGATGATCGCGCAGACGGATATAGACCAGATCGTGGTCCAGCAGATCGTTTTCGCCCCCTTCGTGGGCTGGACGCTCGCAGTAAAGACAGAGCGCCCGCACCGGATGCGCGGCAGGATTGTAATAGCCGTCGGTGTGCCAGCCGATGGCCGCCTCGCGATAGGGGATGTAGTGGGCAAAGGGGGCATGCGCCGAACCGCCGGGCGTCAGGGCTGAGAGTCCCTCGCCATCGGCCCCCAGGTTATGGTCGATCTCGAAGATCCCCAACCGCTCGGTCATGGCCGGCAGAGGGTTGCGTTCGATCCGTTCCGGATGGGCCAGACAAAAGAGCGCCATGTTGCTCTTGGCGCACCGCGACAAAATCGCCTCTACCTCGCCGGGCGTCAAATCGAATGGATCGCGCACCTCGACCACCAGGTCCGCCAACCGGGTGGGATAATCGGTGAGTTTCTGCTCCTTCCAGGCGCGATAATCGGACTCGTTTTCGAACGAAAAGGGGGGCATGGTGATTTTTCTCCAGACAAGGGCGGCTGATGCAGGAGTCAACGGTGATGATGCCCAAAAAAGGATACACCCTTGCCCCATGCATGAACATGGCTATGCTGTTGGGGATGACCCACTCCGACAGGTCGCGGCTGCGAGGGCATTACCCTGAATCCGTCCGTTGCGAATGTTCACCTGGGACAATTTATTGATCCACCTGTGCAATCATTCGAAACTGCCGGATTCAGGATTACCGAACCGCGCCCGTCAGGTGGTACCCTCACGTACCTTTTGGAAACGGACGCCGGACCACTCCTTGATGGCATCGTTCAAACGCCAGGTGTTGCGCGCCAGAAAGACCGGCGCACCATCGTAATCCTCGGCCATTTCCGCCTGGCAACTCTCCACGAAGCGCTTCAACAACCGGTGATCATCCGACTCAAGCCAACGGGCGGTAATATATCCGGCATCTTCGAAACGGACCGGCACATCGTACTCCCCGCGAATCCGCTCCGCCAACACCTCGAACTGCAAAGCACCCAACACGCCGACGATCCATTGCGATCCCAGATGCGTCTTGAAAGCGCGTGCCACCCCCTCCTCGCCCAACTGCCGCAAGGCGTTCTCCAGATGCTTGACCCGCATCGGATCTTCGGGACGTACACGACGCAGGATCTCCGGTGCAAAACTCGGCACGCCGGTGAATTTCAGACTCTCCCCTTCGGTCAACGTGTCGCCGATGCGCAACACCCCATGATTTGGAATGCCGATCACATCTCCGGCCCATGCCTCCTCGGCCAGATCGCGTTCGCGGGCCATGAACAACAACGGATTGTGTACCGAAAGCATCTTTCCCGTCACCGCATGACGCAATTTCATGCCGCGCCGGAACTGCCCGGAAACCAGACGAAAGAAGGCGATGCGATCCCGATGGTTGGGATCCATGTTTGCCTGAATCTTGAACACGAACCCCGATACCTTCTCCTCGTCAGGCTCCACCAGACGCTGTTCCGCCTGCTGGGGACGGGGCGGCGGGGCCAGATCGAGCAGCGCGCGCAGCAGTTCACGCACCCCGAAATCATACATGGCGCTCCCAAAGAACACCGGGGTCATGTGCCCTTCGCGATAGCTCTCCAGGTCGAAGGCCGGGCACAGGCCATGGGCCATCTCCACCTCTTCGCGCAACGGGTTCAGATGGCGGGGGGACAGCAGCGTATCGAGCCGGGCATCCTCCACCCCCGAGCAGGGAATCCCTTCCGGCGGCACCTCTGCCGGGCGTACCCGTTCCATGAAGAAGAGGCGCGGGTTCAACAGATCATAGCACCCCTGAAACTCCCCCCCCATCCCTACCGGCCAGTTGACCGGCACCACTTCGAGCGCCAATTGATCCGCGATCCGATCCATCAGCGTGAACGGATCCAACCCATCCCGATCCATCTTGTTGATGAAGGTGATGATCGGTACATTGCGCAACCGGCACACCTCGAAGAGCTTCAAGGTCTGCGCCTCGATTCCCTTGGCGGCATCCAACACCATCACCGCCGAATCGACCGCCGTCAGGGTGCGAAAGGTATCCTCGGAAAAATCCGCATGACCAGGTGTGTCCAGCAGGTTGATCACATGGCCGTCGAACTCGAAGGTCATCACCGAGGCGGTCACCGAAATCCCGCGCTCCCGCTCCACCTTCATCCAGTCGGAGCGCGCCCGGCGCTGTTCGCCGCGCGCCCGCACCCGTCCGGCCTCCTGAATCGCGCCTCCGAACAGCAACAGCTTTTCTGTCAGGGTGGTCTTGCCCGCATCCGGGTGAGAGATGATGGCGAAGGTACGGCGTCTGCCGACCTCCTGGGAAATGGCACTCATGATCAAAAAACATCCTCTCTGGCAAACCGGAAGGGCAAGGGAGCGAACGACGCCTTGGTTGGGGTGTTCCAAACAGGCGTCCGCCTTTCACCCT
>JADFZD010000263.1 GCA_015232705.1 Magnetococcales bacterium
TATCCCTGTCGATGGCCGTGGATCGATCCTGATCCCCTACCGTGCCGCTCCGGGTGGTTTTACCCACCTCTCGGCCCTGGATGTGCTGGAAAAAAGAGTCCCGGTCGAAAGCCTGAACGATGCCATCGTTCTGGTTGGCTCGGCGATTCCGGGTATGATGGATCGCCATGCCACGCCGCTCCATCCCTTCTTTCCTGGCGTCGAAATCCACGCCACCATCATCAGCGGTATCCTGGATGGCGTGATCAAACGTCAACCTGTACCTCTCGTACCCCTCATCACGGTTGGCCAACAGCTGTTGATTGCCGCGCTCTTCATGTTCCTGATGCCGCGCCTGACAGCTGGACGCGTGCTCCAGGCGGTCGGGATCCTGCTGATTCTTATGGTCTGGAGTAACGCCCTGCTCTGGCGTCGCGCGGACCTGGTGATTCCCCTGATCTCCCCTCTGCTTCTGACATTGGTACTGCTGGTTGCCCACTTCGGACTCCTGTTCGGCTCCAACAGTCAGGGCGGGACGCGCCCGAACCGATTGCTCGCCCATCATTTGCCACGCGGCATGCTCGCCCGTCTGGATTGGGGTCAGGTCACCCCGAGTTTGCAAGGAACACAACGAGAGATCAGCGTATTGTTCGTCAACATCCGCGATTTCCCGGCACGGACCGCCCACTTGTCACCACGAGAGTTGAAACAGCTTCTCGATCCCTATCTGACCCGCATGATTGGCGCCATCCACGATCACCACGGCACCCTGGATCACTTTACCGGAGATGTGGTGATGGGCTTCTGGGGCGCGCCGGAAGAGAATCCACGTCATGCCCACGCGGCTCTGGGCTGCGCCATGATGATGCAGAGCACGGTCCATGAACTCAACGACGAACTCCAGGCCAAAGGATTGCCCACCTTGACGATCTCCATCGGCATCCACACCGGGGAGGCTTACGTCGGCGAACTGGAAAGCGGATTTCGCGCGGTTTACGGCGCGGTCGGGGCTACGGTGGAACAAGCGCGGCGCATGGAACTCCTCGGCAGACGTTATGGCGTTACCCTGGTGGTTGGCGACACAACCCGGAGTGCGGTTCCGGAAGCGGTCTTTCGCCAGTTGGATCGGATTCGACCCAAGCGCGGCGCCGCACCGGTGGAGATCTATGAACTGTTGGGTTTTGCTTCGGAACTGTCCGGCGATCTGCTCGACGCCCTGGAAGGGTATCATGAGGCGCTGGCGCACTACCGAAAGCGCGCCTGGAAGGAGGCGCGCAGCCAGTTTCGACTGCTCATGGAACGCGATCCTGAAAGATCGATTTACGAACTCTATCTGGCCAGGATCCAGCATCTGATCGCCCATCCGCCTCCGACGGACTGGGATGGTATTTTCCCACCGCGCGCATGAGGGTCGTCGTATTCGGTAGGATGGGGTGGTCCCTTTCCGTCGCGACGGAGGGACGTAGCTGGCATGATGAAGGGGGCGTCTCTCTTTCGGGAGAAACAAGGGTTTTCGATGCGGAGATTGGTTCCCATCGCCTAGATCTTTCAGGCTTGACGAAATGGGAAAGCTCGAAAAGTCGTTGTAGCATCCGGAAGCTCAATGGCTCAATTGGGGCTCCAAGCGAAATTGTCAGGAGCTCACCGAACTGGATTGCGAAGCAATCGGTGAATCGGTCATCCAACGCTTCGAAATCTGTTGATACCCTTTGGAAAGATCTCCGGCGTCACCTGATCGACATACAGGTCTGCCGGAGGTGCCCAACTCTCTCAAACCGATCTTCAAACTGGCGGGTCGCCACGATCCAGTGCCCTTCCCGGTCGAAAACTGGTTGCGCTACGCCGATGCACGCCCCAGCACCTCCCATGACGACAGTGGCGATAAAGCACAAGAAGCGTTTGGGGCGATCGAAGGCATGATCGTCGATGCGACGAGGCTGATCCGGAGGATGCGCGGCAGCGACCTGACATGAATGGTCTGCTCGACCTTTCATCCCGATTCCGGGAAATTCTGGATCGGTTGTTGGACCGCCATTTGCCCGGCATTACGATCTGGGCACACGGCTCACGTGTCCAGGGAGAGCCAAAACCTATTCCGATCTGGATCTGATGCTTTTTTTTCCTCCCAAAGCCCGCGAACTCAAGGAAGCTTTGTATGAGAGAGCAATCTGTCGATTCTGGTTGATCTCCTGATCTGGGACGAACTGAATGAATCGCTCCGCTGCAACATCCCTTCCGGTCACGTTGTGCTTCGTACAGGAGATACGGGAAAGCCGGATGCGGAGAAAAAATCAGCCGTGTGATGCCAGGGGTTCGGCGGAACGATTTCGAAAGGGCGGGCGGTGATACATCGCAAGGAAAAAGGCGTCTGGTTGGACGGAAAATCTGCTGCCAACTTGCAAGATCGGTGGGATCCCCCAACCCGTGGAGCTCCCTTTCGGGAGATCCACGGTCAGAGACAATCCGTCTTTGAGCAGGATTTCAAGCCGACAATCAGACCAGGGCGGCCAGAGCCTGGTCGTAAGCGGGTTCCTCAACGATCTCAGGAACCTGCTGGGTATAGACCACCT
>JADFZD010000264.1 GCA_015232705.1 Magnetococcales bacterium
AGTATACCACATGTCCGGCAATCAATGCACGAATTAATATCGATTATTGGAATCATTATCCCAAACGCACCGTTTCCAGGAAACCGGGTGCAAGACAATTGCTTTGCGATGCCAATCTATGGTATTCCATGCCCGACTGACAAAATTTGACGACCTGTAACGTCATCACCCCCACACAATACAGCATTGAGGAATTCATGGCATCCGCGCCGATTGAAGTTCACCCGGTTTTAGCCAGGCGGACCGCGCCTTCCAAGAGATGTTGATTTTGCACCTCTTTGTCATAGATCGTCACCATTGCACCAAGTGGTACGATCATGCTGGAGGTGACTCAGAGTGGGAAACCATTTGTGTGAACGTAACCGTTCAGATCAGAAACAAAGGTGCCAAGCCTTGACAAGGTGATTATTGACGGTCAGATTTTCATCCATGGACGATATCATGGAATCGAACATTCAGCTTTTGGTCGAGGAGAACAGGAATCTCCGTGAGGAGAACCGTTGCTTCCGTGACGAAAATCAGCGTCTCCGGGAAGAAAACCAGGAACTACGGGTGCTGGTTGCCCGACAGCAAGAGCAGATTACGGAGTTGATGCGGAAGGTGGAGATTCTGGAGGAGCGGTTGCGTAAGAACTCAAGCAATTCGTCCAAGCCGCCATCGCAGGATCCTCCGTCCGTGAAACGGCAGAGCAAGGCGCCGACAGGGAGAAAACGTGGTGGTCAACCTGGACATAAGGGAGCGGGACGAGAACTGTTACCGGTCGAGCAGGTGGACCGCATGGTAGAGGTCAAACCGGAGGTCTGTCGTGGATGCGGCGGGCATCTGGAAGGTGATGACGCCCATCCCGGACGACATCAAGTGATGGAGATTCCAGAGATTCGTCCATTGGTAACGGAATACCGGATTCATGAACTGATCTGCTCATGCTGTGGCGAACGCAACATCGGGGCATGGCCGGATGGCGTTCCGACCGGAGCGTTTGGGGTGCGTTTGCTGGCCGTGGTGGGGATGTTGGTCGGAGTTTATCGGATCAGTCGCCGGAACGTGGTCTGTTTGTTGTCGGATTTGTTTGGTGTGGAGATGGGGACCGGTTCGGTCAGTGCGTGCGAGAAAAAGGTGAGCCGATCTTTGGCGTCACCGGTAGAGGAAGTGAAAGAGCATATCCACACACAACCGGAACTTCATGTGGATGAGACCGGTTGGCTTGAAGGGCGCAAGAAGGCGTGGTTGTGGGTGGCGACGAGCGTGAGTGGTCTGGTAACGTTTTTCATGATTCAAGCCCATCGCAGCCAGGAAGCGGCCAAGGCGTTGTTGGGAGAGTTCGCCGGAGTTTTGGTCTCTGATCGCTACAGCGCCTACCATCCATGGCCATTGGAGCGTCGCCAAGTATGTTGGGCACATTTGCGACGGGATTTCAAGGCGATGTCCGAACGATCCGGGATTGGCGGCATGATTGGCAAGGGATTGTTCGAGGCGTCTCACCAATTGTTTGAAAAGTGGCATCGGTTCCAGGAAGGTCTCCTGGAGGAGGCCGTGTTTCGGGAAGAGATGGCCTCTGTTCGGACGACCGTGGAGAACTTGTTGACGCAAGGTTCTGTATGCCTTGACGAGAAAGTATCCGGGCAATGTGCCAAAATCCTTACCGTGGCCCCGGCTCTGTGGACCTTTGCCCGCATCCTCGGCGTGGAACCGACCAATAACGCGGCGGAACAGGCGGTGCGTCATGGAGTGCTCTGGCGCAAGGGATGTTTTGGCACGGACAGCGAGGCGGGAAGTCGCTTCGCGGAACGGATCATGACTGTGGCTGCCACCTGTCGCCAACAGAAACGCAATGTCCTCGAATTCCTGATGCAGGCAATCCATGCGGATTTGCGAGGTCAAGCCGCCCCTTCTCTCCTGCCCAGGTAGGCTGTTTTGATGCTTCAGGCCGCCTGAAGCGTTTTACTGGGCTGAACGGTTACGTCTCATTTTCATTGACACGTTCCGAGATGAATAGCAACAACACGAAATAGATCAACAAATTGATCTTACCAAAAACGGCACCCCCTCGTGCTGTCTGCGGTTGAGTGGATGCCCGAGAAGATACAGGCTGATGAATTATCTGGTCATCAGGTAGGCGATTTTGGAGCATGGCCAGCGTACCCCTTCAGAATGAGTGATAACCCCTCAGAAACGGATCACGACCCAACAGGCAGCTCTTTCAACGTCAAACAAGCTCGCATTGCATTATCTCCATAGGGTGCCACTGTTTGCAACAATTACAGAAAAAATATTTATCATGTTTATGGGGTCGCACCGGCTGAAACGCCTTCCGATTGCGGCGCGTCCATCGACGTAAACGCCGCCGCTTTTTCACAACCTGCGCCGCCGCCATGGGCCACGACACAGCGACACCTCCGCGAGACCGTCGCCTTGTCACCTGCGTTGCAACAGGAGGCCAGGATTGATCCACGGCGATGCGGTGCCATCTCCCCGTAACCTTGGCCGCTATTGTCCTCCAGGATGCAAAAACAGGCAACGGACGACGGGAAACCATCCTGTTTCCCCA
>JADFZD010000265.1 GCA_015232705.1 Magnetococcales bacterium
GATGACAATCTGGATCACCTGCTCGATGCCCACGACCAGGCCTGGAGCGATCTGTTGGTATGGCGCGACGTCAACCAGGATGGTCACTCGCAAACCGGTGAATTGACGACACTGGCGCAGCAGGGCATTGCCATGATCGGGTTGGCGACCACTGCCAATGGTCAGTGGCAGGGGGAGAACCAGATTCTGACCGATGCCATGTTCACGCGCATCGATGGTCGGACGGGTGGCATTCATGAGGTGGATTTCGCGGTGCATCCCGAGGAGACAATCGCCGGGCATCCGGCGGAGATGCTTGCGGGGCAGCCGGAGGGTACGATCTCGTTGCACGAGGCTGTGGCCTCATTGCTTCCGGAGACTTGTCCGGCATCCCTCATGCCCGATCTCCCGGAAGGGGGGTATTTTGATACGCTGGAGAGCGCACCCGTGGCTCCGGTCACCGCGCACGAACTCGACCAGGCGATTGTGGCGATGATCACCCCGGTTCCGGATGGCCCGCAGGCGGTTGCCGAAACCCCGGTGCTGACCGATCACGCCTCCGAGGTGCTGGTCACCCAGAGCCAGTCGGCTCCCATCGAGGATCCGTTGCATCCTCACACCGTATCGCATGGATTGGGGGGGTAACGGGATGCGCGCGAGGACAAGGCCAGGATGAAGGAGCTGTTGCGGTTTTTGTGGCTGCGACCGGTGCTGGCCATCGAGCTTCTGGCCGCCTCGCTCCTGATCAACCTGCTGGGACTGGCTTCGTCGCTCTATGTGATCCAGGTGCTCAACCGGTATGTGGCCAGCGGCGTCGATGCCACCTTGATCACCCTGACCGTCGGCGCGGTGCTGGCGATTCTCATGGAGGGGGGATTGCGCCGGCTGCGTCGCGATTTGGCCAATCGCGTCACCAATCCGCCCATGGGACGGGTGGCTGCCGGATTCTTCAACACCCTCGTCGGGGTGCGGTTGGCCGAATTGTTGAGACTTCCCACCGCCGGGCAGCGCGAACTGCTCGCCCATCTGGCTACGGTGCAAAAGAGCTATACCCCGGCCACCATCGTGGCGCTGTTGGATATGCCCTATGCGCTCTTGTTCATTGCCGCGTTGCTGTTGATCCACCCGTGGATCGCCGGGATCGCGGCGTTTTTTTTGCTGGTTGTCTATCTGCTGACTCTGGTCTCCCGGCAACGACTCCACAAACC
Source organism: Magnetococcales bacterium (assembly GCA_015232705.1). Lineage (GTDB taxonomy): Bacteria > Pseudomonadota > Magnetococcia > Magnetococcales > Magnetaquicoccaceae > Magnetaquiglobus. Next base: position 1,188 of record JADFZD010000265.1, read on the forward strand.
GACCCAGGAGGTGACCCAGCTTGCCGCCCGGCATGTGGCGCTCTCTTCGGCCACCCTCTCAGCCGCCGAGACGGTGCGGATCTTCAATGCCGGCGCTTTGCTGCGCAAAAGCTGGTGGGAGCAGACCGTCAAGCTCCATCAGGAGCAGACGCGCCTGATCAACCGTCAGGAGGGGTTGCAATCGGTCACCCAGGGGATCGGCGCCTTGATGGGGGTGGCGGTGATTGGCGTGGGGGCCAAGCTGGCCATTCTGGGGCAGATGGATACCGGGTTGATCATTGGCGCCAACATTCTGGCCGGACGTGCGCTTGCCCCTTTGTTGCGCAATGCGCAGCTGGCTCCGCAGTTGGCCAAGGCGCGGCAGGGTCTGGAGATGCTCGCCCAGTTCGGCAGGCTTCCGGTGGAGAAGAGCGAAGGGGTGACCCCCCAGAGTTTCTCCGGGCATCTGGAGTTGCAGAGTGTGGGTTTTGCCTGGCCTGGCAGCAAGGGGGTGTTGTTCGAGGCGTTGTCGTTTGCGATCGAGCCGGGCCGTCTGGTTGCGGTGATCGGTGACAACGGCAGCGGAAAAACCACCTTGTTGCGTCTTTTGGCCGGCGCTTTGGAACCCAATCGCGGCAAGATTCTGGTCGATGGGGTGAATCTGGCGCAGTTGCACCCCGAGTGGTGGCATGCCCGTTTGACCTATCTGCCCCAGGAGCCTCTGTTTCTTGAGGCGAGCCTGCGTGAAAATCTTTTGACCGTGCGGTCTGATTTGAGCGACGAGCAATTGCAGGCTTTGGTGGATCGGGTGGGGTTGCGGCGATTTCTGAACGAAAGCGACCAGGGCTTGGAGCGTCCTGTGACCGAGGCCGGGCAGAAACTGGCTCCGGGCATTCGGCGGCGTATCGCCTTGGCGCGTGCCATGGCCGTGGATGGGCGGTTGGTGTTGCTCGATGAACCTTTGGAGGGTATGGACGGCGAGGGGCGCAAGATGATGCTCGAAGCGATCAAGGGGTGGATCGCCGAGGGGTACGCAGTGGTGATGGCCTCGCATGATCTCAATGCTGCCCAGGTGGCCGATGTGGTGGTGGATCTGAACCTCAAGCCCACCCCCGTGGTACGGAGAGCCGAGGCGCGTCCGGCACGGATTGGAGGGCCGGCATGAGCACGGTTGAAAAAGCGATCCCGTCCTTCGGGGAGCTGGATGAGGATTCGGCGCGAGCTTCGCGGCGTTTTTTGTGGGCGGTTTTTCTGGTTGTGGGGCTTTTGCTGGCCTGGGGTCATTACGGCGCTCTGGACATCATCAGCATCACCCAGGGGGAGGTGGTTCCTTCGTCGCTGGTCAAGAAGGTGCAGCATCTGGAAGGGGGGA
>JADFZD010000266.1 GCA_015232705.1 Magnetococcales bacterium
TCGCTTTCTCACAGGCGATTTTCACGATAGGATGCCGCCAGGGGATAGGACGATCTCATGGAGAAACCACATTTTCAAAAGGATGGACGATCATGCATCCCAATGATCATTACGAATTCGATTATAGGGTGGTGGCCGGCGACTCTGCACGGCTGCTCTGTCAGGCCCAGGGGGATGATTTTCCCGATGTGCTGGCCACCTCTCGCATGATCGGGCTGATGGAGTTGGCTGCCGCCCGGTTGATGCGTCCAGAGTTGCAGGCGGGCGAATTGTCGGTCGGGGTGAGCCTGGATGTGACCCATCAGGCGGCAACGCCACTCTTTGAGACCATCCGTGTGCGGGCGACCCGTGACGGGCGGGAGGGAAAGCTCTATCGATTCCGTGTGGAGGTGCGCGATGAGGGCGGGATCGTCGGTTCGGGTACTCATCTGCGGGCCATCGTCAGGCAGGAGCGTCTCATCGAGAACGCCCGGCGGCGCATCGATACGGCGCGTGCTTCCGGGTGATTCACCGCGCGCCCCCCAATAAAAATACGATCCCCATGCTGATAGAGGTGGTGCCTCTACCCGGTTGACACGATCCTCAGCCTGGACCATTCCGAGGTCGGGTGTCTGGATGCACCCCTTCAAAAAGGGGCCTCAGGATTCCAGAATCTCCTTCACCCTTTCTATGAGATCCGACGACAGGCTGTTGATGGTCGGATCGTTTTCGAAATGGTTTCGGGTGATGAACTGAAACACGGCGTTGGTCTGTCCGGTTTTGGCAGCCAGAGCGGTACAGACCATCAGCAGGGTCACGCCGCGCGAGATGTGCTCATACTTGCAGGTGGAAGGATCTCCGAACAGCACCCGCGCCACAGGACGTATGAACTTTTCGTTGTGGCGGATCATCTCGCCGGCCACGGCAATCGAGGGGATGTCCACCAGTTGGCAGGCCTCGGTGAGTACCGCGATACTCGGCGACTTGAAGATCAGGCGGGTATCGTAGTGGTCGGCGATTTTGCGGTCGTAGGCGTTGATCAACCGGTTGTCGAGCACGAAATGCTCCATCTCGGCTTCGCTGATGCGGGTGCTCGGCACTGGACGTTCCAGAAGCGCCGCCTTGGCTGCCACCGCAGGCTTGGCGGCAGGTTCCGGGTTCTCCTCGGTGACTGTGGGCAGTGGCTCGAAGGGTAGCTCCGGGAGGGGCGGCAGGGAATCACCCGGCGCGATCTCTGCGATACGCGATGACTTCGGGGGCTGCCAGGCGTGGGGCTTGATCTGATTCAGTTCCAGATCCGCCAGTTCGAAGAGGGCGGTCACCCGGGCATATTCGCGCTGCTTGGCGGGCGGGCAGTGTTCGCGTGTCTGGAAACCCAGATGTTTGTTGATCTCCAGCCAGGCGTGCTGCAACACCGAACGGATCTGCAACTCCACCAGAAACCCCCGAAAGCGCCGGTACTCGATCAGTTCCAGGCGGTTGTCGAGCAGACCCACCTGCAAATTGGTCGAGGTGTAACCAAAGCGGTTGGGATCTCCGCGCTGAGACTTGGGGTGCTCCGGCGAGGTGAAGACGTTGAACTCCCGCCGGATGATCTCGGAGATGACCTGCACCTCCTCCTCGAAATAGGTGATGATACGGATTCCAGCGATGTCCGGCAGGTCGCTCAAGGTGGCATAGGGGGTTTTGGGATTGTGGAGCTTTTCGACCAGGCTCTCTTTCTCCTTGATGCGACCGACGATCGAGTGGATCTTCGGGCCGTCGGGCACGATGAACTCCTTGATCAGGGTCAGGGTGCGCTCCAGGAAATCCTGGTAGTTTTTCTTCTGCTGATCGTATTGAATGAGGATCTTGTCGATCATCACCGTGTCGAGTGGTTTCATCGGGCGGCTCCAGGACGTGTTTTCCTCGTGGCGGACTCAGGCATTCTATCAGTCAAGACCCAGGGTTTTCAACTTGCGATGCAACGCCGAACGTTCCATGCCGATCACCTCGGCGGTACGCGAGATGTTGCCGTTGTGACGCACCAGTTGGGCCTTGAGAAAGATGCGCTCGAAAGCGATGCGCGCGTCTCGCAGGTTTTCGTTTTCCAGCAGAGTATCCCACGGGGTGGATGAGGGGGTGGCGCCGGGTTTGAGATGAATGAATTCGGGCAGGTCTTCCGGATCGATCACCGAGCCGGGAGCCATGATCAGCATGCGTTCCACCAGATTTTTCAATTCGCGGACATTGCCGGGCCAGTGATAATTCTTCAGGCAGTTGAGCGCGGCGGGCGAGAAGGTGCGATGTTGGGGCAGGGTGACCTGATGGGTTTTCAGGAAGAAATCCACCAGGGGATTGATATCTTCGAGCCGTTCGCGCAAGGGGGGTACGGCGATGGGAATGACATTCAGGCGGTAGTAGAGATCCAGCCGGAAGCGGCCCTGATCGATCTCTTCCTGGAGGTCCTTGTTGGTGGCGGCGATCACCCGCGCATCCACCTGGATGGAGCGGCGTCCGCCGACGCGTTCGAAACGGCGTTCCTGGAGGGCGCGGAGGATTTTAGCTT
>JADFZD010000267.1 GCA_015232705.1 Magnetococcales bacterium
GAGGCGGAACTCGAAGCGGCTCATGAGCTCAAAAGTCCGCTCCTGGGAGTCAACAATCGCGATCTCAAGCGCTTTGTCACCGATCTGGAGACCACCTTTCGTCTGGCCAGGCGTGTGGCGTCGGGGCGATTGGTGGTCTCCGAGAGCGGCATTCGCGATGCCGCGGATCTGCTTCGTTTGCACCAGCATGGGATTTATGCGGTGTTGATCGGGGAGTCTTTCATGAAGGAGGGCGAACCCGGAGCCGCACTCGGTCGGATGTTGGATGTCTTGCAAATGAATGTAAGTTGATTTTTTTTTGTTTTCTTCCCAGGTTTCATTTTTGCTCAGAATTTGTAAGGGGGTGCTGTTTCTTGTTTGACTTTATTGAGTTGATTGCATCAAATAGAAATCAATATCAAGAAATGATATGGGTGTGCATTTAAAATTGCCGATTATCTTGGCAAACGTGCAACAGGTCCATGGAGCGTGGGTGAGGCAATGAAAGATCTGAAACTTGGAGTCAAATTGGGTGCGGGTTTTGGCGTGGTGCTGCTGTTGACCGTGCTTGTGGCCTTCATTGGCTGGAAGAGCATGAACAGCGTCGAGAAGCGCGTTGGCAATGCCAACGACATGGAATTTTTGAGCCATCAGGCGACCGAGGCGCTGCGTGCCGAGCGAAACTTCCTGGGCAGCAAGGATTTTGTCCAACGTGAAAAGGGTTTGAAGGCGGTTGAGGAGATCAAGAAGCAGGCAGGAGAAACGCGCGATGTGAAGTTTCACGACCCGACCAACAAGCGGCAGATGGATGACGTGATCGCCATGTCCGAGGCCTATGCCAAGGCTTTTGCGGGTTTCATCGATACCGAAAAGCAGGTCAATGCATCCATCGGGCAGATTCGTGAATCCTCCCAGGAGGTGGCCAAGCAGGTCACGTTATTGGTCGAATATATGTTGACCGCTTTAAACGAGCAACTTGATGAGATTGCCAAAGGTGTGGACCCGGCCAAGGGCAAGGATATGCGCGAGAAGCTTGCGGATCGTGTACATAAGCTCGATGGCGCGCAGGATCTTCTTACGACGTATCAGGATGGACGGATCGGCGAAAAGGAGATCCTGCTGACGCGCGCCAAGGACGAAACCCAGATGAAACGGGCGCGGGAGCAGAGCGCCAAGGCGCGGAAGATGGCCGAGGATTTTCTGCCGACCTTCAAGAATCCGGTGAACATCGAGCAGTGCAAGAAGATCATTGCCGCTCTCGATGCCTATCAGAAGTCGTTGGAGGCAGTGATCCAAAGCCAGGCCAAGCAGACTGGTTTGGAGTCCGAGATGATCCAGAATCGTCGCAAGGTGGATGAGGTGGTGAATACGGCGGCCAAGGATCAGGAAGAGAAGATGCACCATGAGATGGCGTCGGCCAATACCTTGATTCTGAGCGGGAGTGCGATGGCCGTGGTGTTGGGAGTTCTGGTGACCATTTTCATCACCAGGTTGATCGTCAATGCCCTGCTCAAGGGGGTGGTGTTCTCCCAGAGCATTGCCAAGGGTGATCTTACCGCCACCATTGACCTCGATCAGAAGGATGAACTGGGTCAGTTGGCCAAAGCCCTGAAAGAGATGGTTGCCAAGCTCCGGGAGGTGATCGGCGAGGTCTCGAGCGCGTCAGCCCAGGTGTCGGCGGGCAGCAACGAGATCTCCAATGCGGCGCAGAGTCTCTCTCAAGGGGCTACCGAGCAGGCGGCATCCATCGAGGAGACCTCTTCGGCCATGGAAGAGATGTCCTCGAACATCCAGCAGAACACCGACAACTCCAGCACCACCCAGACCATCGCGCAGAAGGCCGCCAAGGATGCCGAGGAGGGCGGGCAGGCGGTGATTGGTGCGGTTGTCGCCATGAAGGAGATCGCCTCCAAGATCGGCATCATCGAGGAGATCGCCCGTCAGACCAATCTGTTGGCTTTGAATGCCGCCATTGAGGCGGCGCGTGCTGGCGAGCATGGCAAGGGGTTTGCGGTGGTGGCCGCCGAGGTACGCAAGTTGGCGGAACGGAGCCAGACCGCGGCGGGTGAGATCAGTCATCTTTCGGCCACCAGCGTTGGCGTGGCCGAGCGGGCCGGTGGGATCATCAACATGCTGGTTCCGGATATCCAGAAGACCGCCGAACTGATCCAGGAGATTGCGGCGGCCAGTCAGGAACAAAATCAGGGGGTGGGGCAGATCAACCAGGCGATCCAGCAGTTGGATCAGGTGATCCAACAGAATGCCGGCTCCTCCGAAGAGATGGCCGCCACCGCCGAGGAGTTGAGCGCCCAGGCGGACATCATGAACACCTCGATCGCCTTCTTCAACATCGGCAGCAGTGGCTCAGTCGTGGCGCACCGCGCCAAGAGCGTCCCGGTGCGCGCCAGCAGCAGCAAGGGTGGCGCGGCCAGATTGCCGGCCCCTGCCTCCAAACATACGACCAAAGCCCTGTCCGCGCCCGCCGGAAAGTCGGCCAAGGGTAGCGGAGTCAGTCTGGACATGGGGTCGGGACGCCCAT
>JADFZD010000268.1 GCA_015232705.1 Magnetococcales bacterium
AAATCGCCATCCCGATGGGCATCCACTTCCCGTCCCATCTCGATGAGGATGCCGGCATGCCGATCCGCACCCGTGCTCCCACGCGCCGCGTGAGTGCGATCCGTGCCATTGCCTTTGGTTGGTTTACCCTTCTGGATGGCCATGCCGCTCCCGGAACGCTTGACCTGGTTACGCCCCCCCGACGTGTGTTGCAGCGCCATCATCCCCCGTTCGGAGCTTATGACTCTCCGCTCCTCGGCATCCACCGAAAAGAAGCTCATGGCCCGATTCAACGACTCCGAACTCTGGGAGAGCGAATCGGCCATGGAACTCAACTCCTCGGCAGCCGAAGCGTTCTGTTGAATCACCTGATCCAACTGCTGCAAAGCCTGATTGATCTGTCCCGAACCGGCATTTTGCTCCTGGCTGGCGGCACTGATCTCCTGAACCAGATCCGAGGTCTTCTGGATGATCGGCACCAGATTTTCCAGCATTTTTCCGGCTTCCTCGGCCACCTGGACACTTGAGGAGGAGAGTCCGTTGATCTCCGCCGCCGCCACCTGGCTCCGTTCCGCCAGTTTGCGCACCTCGGCGGCCACCACCGCGAACCCCTTGCCGTGATCCCCGGCCCGTGCCGCCTCGATGGCGGCATTGAGCGCCAGAAGGTTGGTCTGCTCAGCGATCTCCTGGATGATCTCGATCTTGCCGGCAATCTCCTTCATGGCGGATACGGTCTGTTTCACCGCCTGACCGCTTTTCTGGGCATTCTGCGAAGCCTGCACCGCCATGGAGCCGGTTTGCTGGGCATTGTCGGAATTCTGCTGGATGTTCGACGACATCTCCTCCATCGAAGATGAGGTCTCCTCGATGCTCGCCGCCTGCTCGGAGGCCCCCTGGGAAACCTGCTCGGCGGCAGCCCGCATGCTCAGACTGCCATCGGCGACACTGTGCGCCGCATCCAGGGTCTCGCGCACCACCTCGGAGAGACGCGTGACCATGACGTTGATGTTCTGCTTGAGCTGATCCAGGCTGCCGCGCAATTCGATACGGACCTGACGGCGCAGATCCCCCTCGGCCAATCCGCTGGTCACCTCCAGAATGGCCCGCACCGAATCATTGAGCGTCTGGAGCAGTTGATTCACCGCCTGGCTCGCCTGTCCCACCTCATCCTTGGAGTTCACGTCCACTTTCTTGTTGAAGTCATACTGCTCGGCAACCTCCTGCAACACGCGGGTCATGCGCGTCAGCGGACCCATCACCGCACGGGTGATCCAGATGGCCAGCGTTACCCCCAGCACCAGTGCCAGCAGGACGCCGCTGGTCAATTGCAGCCTTGCCGAACGTTCATCGGCGACCAACTCCTGTTCCTGATCCTTGATGGCCGAATGAATGGAGGTGGCAACCCTTTTCGCCGCAGCCGTCATCTCCTCGTCCAACTGGTTCTGCTTATGCAACATGATCAGATAACTCTCGAAGCGTCCCAAATACTTCTCCATGGCAGCCATGGCGTTGCGGACATTCATCAACTGACGCTCGTCGGTCGATTGCTTTTGCAGTTCACCGAGCGTACCCATGACGTTTTCAAAATGACGACGATGATCCTTGATCTTGGCCTCCTCCTTGGCATGATTGATGATGACCTCCTTCTCCTCCTTGCGCATCTCCTGCACCACCGCAACCAATTTGGCCACGTTCTGCCATCTGACGAACATCTCCCGCACCCGACCCGCATCGGTCGATCCATCCTTCTGCAGCTCCAGAACCTGGTGAGACACCACTTTCTCCCACCCATCCAGAGCCTCAATCGCAGCCCGTCCCGAGGCAATCATCTCAGTCATATGCCCTTGCCGCTCTTTGGTCAGCATCTGGGTTTCTTTGAACTTCTTGTCCCAGAGCTGGGTCTCCTGGATGATCGCGTTCATCATCTCTTTGTTGGCGGCATCCCAAAAGCGGTTGTCGCGCAGATCTTTGGCGATTTCGAGCATCTTGGTCTCGTTCTCGTAAACCTTATTGGCCGCCGCCTCCTCCTCACGCAGGGCAAAATCCCGTCGGGCAACCCGCATCTCGTTGAAGTAATCCACCACATCGTTGACCAGTTTGACCTTATCGAAGCGGTCATCCATCTTGTTCAGACTATTCCAGCCGGCCAAGGCCACCAGCATTGTAAACAACAACACCCCTCCGAAACCGATCGTCAGTTTCCACGAAATACTCAGATTTTTCATTTTTGATCCCCCTCACAAATGGTCGCGTTCATTTAGAAATCTCATCAATTGAGAATAAAAAATAATAAAACGTCAACAAAAACAGTCTTTGGATTCATTCATAAATACTAAAATCATAACAGACACACCAAGTAAAAAATTAAAAATGAAATTAAGAATTGAATATGGATTGCACTTCTTGGATTCTGAAGGATATCTATAGATAGCCAAACATCCTTCAAAAAATCGACCGACAGAAGTCACAATCACACATCAATCCAACGACACACTGTATCAATGGCGTTCAAAATCGTGATCCTGTTTA
>JADFZD010000269.1 GCA_015232705.1 Magnetococcales bacterium
CGAGGAGCGGTTGAGTGCCCTGGCGCGATTGTTGGGAGGCGAGCCGGTTGCCGTGCCCCCGCCGCTTGAGGATCCCCCCCGTGCGCGGGTGTTGATCGTCGATGATCAGCCGGGGAATGTCGATCTGTTGAAGGAGTGGCTGGCCGACCACCATCGTCTGGTGGCGTTGAACGGCGTCCAGGCGTTGCGGGCGGCGGTTTCTGGTGAGCCGCCGGACCTGATTCTGTTGGACATCATGATGCCGGAAATGAACGGCTATGAGGTGTGCCGGCAGTTGCGGGAGCATCCCGGCACCCGAGAGATCCCGGTGATCTTCGTGACGGCCCGAAAAGAGGTGGCCGACGAGAGCGAGGGGTTCCGGCTGGGGGGGGTGGATTACATCACCAAGCCGTTTCATGGGGAGATCGTCAAACGGCGCGTGGCGAACCATCTGGAGTTGAAACGTCATCGAGACGCGTTGGAGCGGGAGGTTGCGGCGCGGACCGCCGAGTTGCGGTTCGCCAAGGAGGAGGCGGACCGGGCTCGGGAGATGGCCGAGGCGGGCAATCGGGCCAAATCGACCTTTCTGGCTCACATGAGCCACGAGATCCGTACCCCTTTGAACGCCATCCTCGGGGTGAACGAACTGCTGCTGGAGGCGCAGGCCACGGAGGAGCAGAGACGCTATCTGGAGATGTCGCGCAAGGCGAGCGAATCGCTGTTGGCCCTGATCAGCGACGTGCTGGATTTTTCCAAGATCGAGGCCGGTCAGTTCGATCCGGAGAGTTCCGCCTTCGATCTTCCGGCCCTGATCACGGGCACGGCAGAGATCATGGTGGTTCCGGCGCGGGAGCGTGGCATCGCGTTGCGGTGGAATGTGGATCCAGACCTGCCAACCCATGTGCGCGGAGATCCGAACCGGTTGCGGCAGATTCTTCTGAATCTGTTGGGCAATGCGGTCAAGTTCACCCTGGAGGGGGGGGAGGTGCTCCTGGATGCGAGTCGCGATCCTGGGGGACGGCTTGCTTTTGCGATCCGCGATACCGGCATCGGCATCCCGCCGGATAAATTGACCACCATCTTTCAGCCTTTCCGGCAGGCGGATTGGTCGATCACCCGCAAGTATGGGGGATCGGGTCTGGGGTTGTCGATCTGTGCGTTGCTCGTGGAACGGATGGGCGGGCGGATCACGGTCGAGAGTGCGGTGGGTCAGGGGAGTCGGTTTTCGTTCTCCCTGGAACTGCCGGTCGTCGAGGAGGAGCGCGTGGTGTCGCTGGTCTCGGTGGTGCGCCAGGGGTCTCGCGAGGAGGGGATGCGGGAAGAGGAACGGGGGGTGTCGATTCTGTTGGCCGAGGATTCGGAGGACAACCGGTTGTTGATCCGCGCCTTTCTGAAGGGAAGCGCCCATCGGTTGACTTTTGCCGAGCATGGCGAGATCGCGCTGGAGTTGTTCCAGAAGGAGCGGTACGACATCGTATTGATGGATATCCAGATGCCGGTCATGGATGGTTACGCGGCCACGCGGGCGATGCGTGCCTGGGAGTTGGCGCACGCGATGCCCCCGACGCCGGTGGTCGCCCTGACCGCGCATGCCATGCAGGAGGCCTCTGCCGAGGCCATGGCCGCAGGGTGTGATTATTATCTTTCCAAGCCGATTTCCAAAAAAAGGCTGTTGGAGGTGCTGCACGAGTTTGCAGCGCGGTAGGGATGAGGCGTCATTTTTTTCGGGGTGCCGTGTCTGTGATTTGATTGGATGGTTGTGAGATCCCAGATGTGGCATCCTCTGGCGATGCGCTGCTGCACTTGTTTTCGATTTGTCAGGCAAATCGGCAGATGTGTCTCATGTTTGATGAGAGATAGGCAGGTTTTGATAAATTACAAGTTGCTTATGCAAACAAGATAAAGATTGGCCTGGGAAAAATTACCAGGAGTTGATGCGTTGCATGGCGCGCCGATCGGTCTCTTCGGCACTGATGGATTCATCCTTACGCACATGTCCACTTCTGGGAGTGTCTGAATTTTTGTGCAGGATCAGTTGGTCGTGTTTACGCCACTGCCAAGCCTTTTCGATCCAATGTCCGAAGCCTTCGTGCGTGGAACCATCTGCATGGGAGGTACGTTAATTTCCAAGAAATTTCTTGGTGTTTGGCGTGATCGACATGGCTGTTTTCCTGATTCTCCGTTTCCTGCATCGTTAAACCCCTTGTTTGTTGAATCGGATTTTCAAGGAAAAAATAGAACATTCACGATTAAAACCGAGCGGTCGCATGGTGCGCATGGTGATTTTATGGGGCTTCTTAATGCTTCTCTTTTGCGTGGTTTTCTGACGCTTAGATTGCAGCAGTTCTTATGTCGAAAATGGATATGATCATTTTTGTGATAAAAATCAATCAAAGTTTATCCCGGATTGTCCATTAGGCAGTCTGTCCCACTGGCATGAAGGCGGGAAGGTTGGCTGCATTAGCCCATAGTCCGGTGAACCAGGCTCGTTTGCGGCGTGGGACGAAGAGCATAAGGAGTTGTTGT
>JADFZD010000026.1 GCA_015232705.1 Magnetococcales bacterium
CGGCCAGCAGGCGCGGATCGGCATGGGATGCGTATCGGGCGCGGATGCGTTGGATTTCGGCGAGCGCGGCATCCCGCAAGCGATGGCGAGCGCGTCGCATGCGCCAGAGCCAGAGGCCGAATCCGACCATGAGCAGGATTGCGGCCATAAGCCACCATCCCGGAGGTGGTGGCCACCAGGAGGGCGGAGGCGGGAGATGGATGTCGCGCAGCGGCAAGGGAGGGTCGTTCAAGCCGCCCTCCCGTGCAGGCCGATCCGCAGAGCGGTGGTGGCCTCCTCCTCTGTGGAGCAGGATACGAATCCGGCGCCGATGCGCTGGCAGAGATCGCGCAGGCCGTCGTGCCGAGCGGCGAAGCGGGCGGCATGGGCCTGGCGCGCGTTGGGATCATCGACCAGGAGAAATCGTTGTCCTCCGGTGTCGGCAGAGGTGATCGGATAGCGTCCCCCGGCCGGAGGCAGGGTTCGTTCCAGGGGATCGTGGGGGAAGAAGATCGTGACCGCGTGACGCCGGGCCAGTTGGGCGAGCAGGGCGTGATCCTCGGGGCGCAGACCGCGAAAATCGCCGCACAGCAGCAGTTGACTGCCAGGAAGGAGTACCCGCTGAAGGCGCGTCAGGGCCAGTGCCAGGGCTTCCCCCCCGGTGGGTGATACCGGGATTGGATGCGCCTCACCGAAGCGGTGCAGAGTACGGATCAGGCCGATTACCGCACGGTCGCCGCGCGTCGGACGCAATTCGACATGCGCTTGTTCGGAGAAGAGCAGCGCCCCGATCCGATCTCCCTGACGGGCGGCGTACCAGGCGGAAAAGGTGGCGGCGCGCGCTGCCTGGACGATCTTGAGTTGTCCCCGGGTGGCATGAAACATCGGTCCGCGGCAGTCGATCCAGACGAACAAGGCCCGTTCCCGCTCCTCGCGAAAGAGTTTCACATGATGTTTCCCGGTGCGTGCCGTAACCCGCCATGCCATGTGGCGCACCTCGTCTCCTGGTTGATAGAGGCGCGTTTCGGCAAACTCCATGCCTCGTCCCTTGCGCGGGGTGGCATGGCCGCCCTCGTGCGCTGCGAGGTGCCGGCGCATGGTGGGCGGGATGTTGGGGGCGGCATGGCGCAGAGCGAGCAGGGCGTCGATGTCGATGACCGGATCCTCTCCCTGGGCAGGCACGGGTGGCGCGGATCCGGTTGCCTCGCCGGTGGCTGCGCCGTGGGGTCGAGGTGTCGCAGGGGCATGTTCGTCGCGCGCCCGGGAGGGGTGCGCATGGGCGGTCAACCAGGCGGGCAGCCTCATGGCACGGGCACCCGTTCGAGCAGTCGTTCGATCAGCGCGTCCGGGGTGGCTCCGCGCGCCTCGGCCTCGAAGGTGAGTCCGATCCTGTGGCGCAGAATCTCCGGAGCCAGAGTGCGCACATCCTCGGGTATGACAAACGCCCGGCCCTCCAGCCAGGCGTGCGCTCTGGCGCAACGGTCCAGGGCAATGGTCGCTCTTGGACTGGCTCCGTAGTGGATCCAGCCGCTCAAGGCCGGATCGTACCGTTCCGGATGGCGTGTTGCCAGAACCAGTTGCACCAGATAGCGCTCTACCGCTTCGGCCATGTGCAGATCAAGTACCTCGCGACGCGCGGCCAGGATGGTCGCGGCTGATACGGGTTGCATCCCGCCTGGAGCCTCCTGGATTTCCTGTTTTTCCTGGCGCGCCTCCGCGCGCACCAGTCTCAGGATCTCTTGTTCCGTCTCCGCGCCGGGATAACCGAGGCGTACCAGCATCAGAAAACGATCCAGTTGCGCTTCGGGCAGGGGATGGGTGCCTTCGTGCTCGATGGGGTTTTGGGTCGCCATCACCAGAAAGAGCGTCGGCAAGGGATGGCTTTTGGGTCCCACGGTGATCTGCCGTTCGCCCATGGCTTCGAGCAGAGCGGATTGCACCTTGGCCGGTGCACGATTGATTTCGTCGGCCAGGATCAGATTGTGAAACAGCGGACCAGGCTGAAACTGGAAGCTCCCCTCCTGGGGCCGAAAGATCTCCGTACCGGTCAGGTCGGCGGGCAGCAGATCCGGGGTGAACTGGATGCGCTGGAACCCCCCTTCCAGATGGGCGGCCAGAGTCTTGATCGCTCGTGTCTTGGCCAATCCGGGGGCCCCTTCGACCAACAGATGACCGTCGGCCAAGAGCGCGATCAACAGGCGGTTGACCAGAATCTCCTGACCGAGGATTTTGCAGCGGATGGACTGCTCAAGCTCCTTGAGAACGGTTTGGGTGGACATGCGGTTTATCGTCCGTTGCTGACAGGTTTCGAGGTTTACGGCGCAGGATTCGGGGTCAGACATGGAATCTCCGAACGGATGGCAAATCCTGAAAAACGCATGACTGGTCGTGAGCGCCATCTGGCTCTTGGGAGGGAGATTCGGTTTTCAAGGCTCTTCTCTTCTCCAATAAAACAGTTTACGGTTCATGCCGCGTGAAGGCAATTCTTTTCGACGTGGCTTGATGGGGGAGCCGATCCCTCACGCCAACCTGGGGATCTCCCTTTGGGAGTCTTGACAGGATCGAGGTGAGAGATGCGGCGTGCGAGGAACGTTTTCCATACTTCTTGAGTGTGATTATGATCGGTCTGTGTGAACCATGTGGATGGTTGAAGCTCTGGCGTTAAAGAAAGGGTGAGACATGAACGGGATGCGAGGCGGATGGTCTGGGATGGCGCTTTGGCTGTTCGGGTTGGGCTTGTGGCTTCTGGGCGGCACGGGGTGGGCGGAGGGGGCGGAGCGGCGCAGCCTGGAGGAGGTGGAGGCTGCCAATGCGCGCAGGCTGGAGGGGGCTTGGGTGGTGGTGCGTCCGGGCGAAAAGGAGCGTTCGGGGTTCACGCTTTCGAAAGATGGTCAACTGGCCCGTGCGGGTCAGGTGTTGAACCCGAAACTGGAGGTTACCGATGATCAGGGTGTTTCCCGAACGGATGTCACGGAGGCGCGCATTTCGCCTCCGAGTCCCAAGGGGCGTTGGGCCTTCATGAGTGTCTGCGAGCCGGTGCGTTTCGACGATCCGCGTTGTTGGTTTCAGTTTCTGATCGATCTTGAGAAAAGAGTGGTCAAGGAGTTTGCCTGGACCAAATATCCGCAGTCTGTACCGCTTTATTGGCATTCGGGCGAGCGGTATGTTCTGATTCCGGTCAGTTCTGCGGAGGAGGTGTGGCTGGTGGCGGTCGATATCGAGAAGGGGGCTGTGGTGGAACACTCTTTCGGGTCGTTGGTGGAGGAGGCGGCCCGTCCGTTCGGGTGTCGGAGCAAGGAGATCCGCTTTGCGCCGGATCTGGAGCGTTTCGTCTGGCGTGCGGACGGCCTGGCGGAGATTCCGGTCCATTATCTCTGTTCTCCCAAGGATGCGCTCAAGCATCTGACGGTGACCATTGACCCGGCTACCGGGCAACTCAAGCGACTTGCCGAGCGCTCTGCCGAGGAGCCTTTTTCTTCCGCGCCGCAGTCTGGAGTCGGAACATCTCTGTCGCAGGTGGCGGCCAAGCCTGGTTTTGATTGTGCGAAGGCCGTCACGCCCGTCGAGAAGATGATTTGTGGCCATGGCGAATTGGCTGGTTTGGATGGGCAGTTGACCGCGCTTTACAAGAAGATGCTTTCCGGTGCTGCGGATGTCGAGGCGGTAAAGAGCGGGCAGCGGGATTGGTTGCGTCAGGTGCGCAATGTGTGTGTGGATGTGGGGTGTTTGCTGGCCGCCTATCGGGGTCGGATCGCGGTGTTGGAGGGGGGCAAGGTGGGTGGTGGGATGGAGGTGGCTTTGTATCCTGCGACCTATGTGGGTGGTTTTACCGGCAAGGAGTCGTTGCATCTGACTGCGGATGGCAGGATTCTGGAGGAGGGGCGTGAGACGGGTCGCTTTCGTCGGGATGAGGCATCGTTCTGGAAGGAGGCGCGATATCCGATTTTGTTGGTTCAGGGGGAAGGCGGGAACACGAGTGAGCGGCATTGCATGATCCAGCCGGATTTGTTGAAGTTGATCTGCAACGAGGGTGGAACCATCTATTCGGAGTTCACCCGTCAGGGTCCGGTGCCCAAGGTGTCGCTGCCGGTTGCCAAAAAGTGTGATGACGAGCAGCTTTATCTGGATGTGATGGAGGAGGCGCGCAAGGGGGTGCCGTGGATGGAGCTGAAAGGTTCCGCGGAGCTTTCCGAAGATGAGAAGGGGGTGTGTCGAATTACATTGTATTATCGGCTTGATGGCAAAGAGGCGCATGTGCGCGCCACGTACCAGAAGCAGACACGCCCGGTGCGTCTGGAGTGGATCGACACGCCAAAGGCGCCGCGTAATGGTTTGGGGCGCTGAAGGTCTGAGGCCAGTGATGCCTGAAATTGTCGGTGTCCAGGTGGCGCTGGCCCCAGGTGGCGGAAAGAGGTGATGTCATTAAGGGGTGGGACCCAGGGGCCAATGGCCCCTGGCAGGGTTTTTGGAGAATCTTTTTGATATTGTGACGTGGATTTTTCTAATGAAGGTTCCACCCTTCACAAAGCAGACTTGAACACCACATCGATGGGAATGGCCGCTGCCTCGACACGCTGCAAATCGGCGATCAGCGAGGCCGAAAGCGTGCCATAATGTTTTTCTAAAATCCGCACCCCCTGGAGGTTGCCATCCCCCTGCAATTTCAGGATCAATCCAGCCAACTCGCGTGAGGCGGCGCGCATGCGTCCGGTATCGACCCGATAACGCCCTTCGTCGCTGCGCGTGAAGGCACCCTGCTCGGAGAGAAAGTTGAAGCGGATCAGATTGGCGCGGGCGTGGGCGCTGGCCGGCCCGAAACGGATCGACCGGAACAGCGAGGCGAATTCGGTCACGCAGCGCGTCTCGGCAGAGACCGCCTCGCCATCCTCGTTACCCGATTCGTCGTGCGCCAACTCGGCATCCAGATCCCCAAGCCACAACGCCAAGGCATCGGCCTTGCCCTCCTCCATCATCCAGGCATCTTCGCGCAGAGCGTCGTTGACCGTCTCCCCACTGCCGTTCACCTGTTTTTTCACCCCCAATCCATGGGCGATCTCGTGGAACAGCGTGTTGGCAAACAGGGCGCCAAAGGTCACCTGGGGCAGATGTTCCGGTTCGAGCAGAACTTTGGCCATGGGGAGGAGGATCTTGTCGAACTTGGCCTGCATGGCATTGCGCAACTGCAAACGACGTGAGCCCTTTTCCAGTTGCACCTGCTCGTCGTTGGGCAGATTCAGGGCAATGGGACGGGTGGCGGCAGCATCGCCAGTCATCATCACCGCGTCATAAACCCCAAGATCCGATTCGGCGCCCGGCTTTTCGGCCCGGTAGGGATCCGGAACCGGCAGCCGCGTCTGATAGATCGGCAGTCGCTGATTCTGCCTGTCCAGACGACGGGCCGCCTTGTCGTCACGAATCAGAATCAATGCCTCGTGGGCCGCCTTGACGCCCATCAGGCCATCCTCGTAGGTCTCGATGGGACCGATGATGATGTCCAGACGGTTCTCCTTCATTGTCATCCAGGCGATGTCGCTTGCGCGGTAACGGTCGGTCAGCAGGGCTTCGGCGCGCGCGTTGAGATATTTCGCCTGCGTTTCGTCCGTGGCCAGTGCGGCAGCCTGACGCAACCGGTCGGCGGCCAGGGTATGGAAGCCAGCGAACGCCACATGGTATGGCACACCCACCAGCTTGCCTTCACCCTGTGTCCGCACCAGGACATACGGATCCTTCAACTCCGGTTGCTCCTTGGCGCTCTCCTCAAGGGCCTCGCGGGTCAGATGGGGCGGATAGAAACGGGCGCCATCCGGCTTGGGGGCAATGCCGGGCAGCAGGGGACGGTGATTCTCCATCCGGTCCCATGGGCCATAATGGATCGACAGGAGTTCCCGCATCGTGGCATCCCACGGCACGGCAAAAAGCGCCTCCGGATCCCCGACCGACTGACGCCAGAATATCGCATCCATGGCGCGCGCTGCGTCGGCAAGAAGCGGCAGCATCTTTTTTTCGGCATCGTTGAGCGTGGTCAGATCGACCTGGAGGGGAACCGTCACATAGCGGCGCAGATTGGCCTCCGCTTCCGTGAATTCCGCCCGTGCCGGAGGGCTGGGACCGATCAGCCAGGCAGCGATCAGGCCGGCGGCAAGCATCCGCGAGCGATTTTTGCCAGATATGGAACTCCGGGAAGGGAGATCCATGGATGGGGAGTGAGGGGTGGCTCCTCCCGACATGCAAGTCAGCGCGCGATTTCGAATTTCCATCACCACACCCAGGAGAGCATTACGACCGTTTCCACCAACTCGCAGGTCGCGCCAGCCAGATCGCCGGTAACGCCGCCGAACCGCTTCAGCCACGCCCGTCGCAACACCAACCAGACCACGCCCGCGACCATCACGATCCACAGCGAGCCCAACCAGCCCGCCACGATCCCCCCCCCCCCGCCCACAACCAGGCCCCAAACCTTGGGAAGCTGTTGTGCCGCCACCTCGCCCATGCCGCCAGCGCGGACATAGGGGGTGCTGACGAACAGCAGAACGATGGACAGGCGTCCCAGAAGCGGCGCGATCAGCCATATGGATGGATCACCCGAAGCGATCGCCATCCGCCCCAGGTTCCATTTGAGCAGCAGAGTCAGGGTGATGGCCATGAGTGCTGCCGGCCCGCTGCGCGGATCGCGCATGATCTCCAGTCCGCGCGCCGGGTTGCCCAGTCCACCCACCCAGCCGTCAGCGGTATCTGCCAGCCCCTCCAGATGCATTCCGCCAGTCAGCCACACCCAGGCGCAGATGACGAGCGCGGCACACAGACCGGCATCGAGTCGGGAGGGCAGCGCCAGAACGAAAGCGGCGATCAGGAGGCCGATCAGCGCTCCGATCACCGGGTAGAACAGCACCGACCATCCCAATTCATGCGCCGTGGCCGGTTCTCCGCGCCAGGGTGTCGGAATGCGCGTCAAAAGCGCCAACGCGATCATAAAGGAACGCCACGCATGCCGGATCGCCCAGCGGATCACGGATGCCTGAACTCTTGTGGCGCTGCGTTCACCCTGGATCCATCAGGCCACGAACGGCAGATTCAGGCTGCGATGGGCCGCTTCAAGCTTGGAGCGTATCGGCAGACGATGGGGACAGGCCTGCTCGCAGGTGGCATCCGCACAACCGGCACAGGCGCTGCCGTTGGTATCGAGGGCGGCATAGGAGAGCATGGCCCGTTTTTCGTCGCCGTAATCCGCGAAATACATCTGATAGCGCAGAATCGAGGCCACATCCACCCCCCGTTCGCAGGCGCCCAGACAGTCGCCACAACCGGTGCGACAGTAGTCGCTGTCGTACAGGGCGGCATAGTGATCGAGAACCTTTTGGTCCGAGGCGGTCAAGGGTTGACCGGAGGCCGGCAGATAGAGATCGAGATCCTGCGCCGACTGGATGGTGATCACCAGACCATTGACCTCCGGATGGGAGAGCGCCCACTTGAAGGCGGCCTGTTCGAACTGGCCGGCATCGAACGTCATGTTGCCCTCTTTGGCTCCGGCCAGCACTTTCATGGCCACCACGCCGACGCCGCGCGCCTTGGCCTCCTTGAGCACCTCGGGCACCTTGGGGAATTTCATGAAGTTGAACGCCGGCATGATGTAGTCGAAGTGACCGGAACGCACCGCTTCGGTCATCAGGGCTTCCATATGGTTGGGACCGTGGGATGATGCCGCCAGGAAACGGATCTTTCCGGCCTTTTTCAGGGTTTCGGTGGCGGCGAGCATCTCGGGATCGAGCAGACGGCCCTTCTCCTTTTCGAAATCGGTGCTTTCCCCGAGGGCATGCACGAAAACGGTATCCAGGTAGTCGGTTTTGAGCCGTTTGAGACTGCTCTCCACCACGGCGATGTATTCGGCCTGGGTGCTGCCGACCTGAAGATGGCTTTTGCCTGCCGTGTAGGGCATGTACTGACAATACTTGGAGGCGATATGCACCTTGTCGCGTCCCTTGGACTTGGCCAAAGCCTCGCCGATGTGATCTTCGCTCTGGCCGTAGTCCGGGGCGGTGTCGAAGTAGTTCATGCCTCGATCCATGGCGCGCAAAATCAGGGCGCTGGAGGTCAGACGACCCGCGCCAAAGGAGATGTCGCTTATGCGGAGGCCGGTCTTGCCGAGCTCTCCGTAGCGTTTGACGCGCGCTTTCTCTTTGGGGGGCTCGCCGTCGCCGGTCGCGGCCAGAGCTGCGTTCGAGATGCCACTGGCCGCCAGCAAGGCGGCAGATTGCATAAAGGCCCTGCGTTTCATCGTTTTTGTCTCCTCCCGCTCCAGCCGCTTTGGTTATTCCGACCCCGTAACCATCCTGCGAGTCAGCCACAGTTTCTATCATTCGGAAGGAGTTTGTCCATATGGGATGCATGCTCCTGGCAATATCTTTGAGAGTGTGGTACAACCATTGCCAGATTTGCATCTTTCTCGTGAAGCACCCAACAGGTGATGCACGGCAAGGAGGGTGCGCTTTGGTTTCACCCGTCATGCTATGCAAGGCAAAGATCCCTATTGCTCGGGCCGTCAGGAACTCGCATGTCCGCTCAACCGACCATTCTTGTGGTGGATGATGATTTCATCAATCGTCAGATCCTTGTCTCCAATCTTCACGATGCGGGTTACAACACCCTGACCGCCAACGACGGTTTTGAGGCATGGGACAAATTGCGACTGCAACCCCAACTCTTTTCCGCCATCCTGTTGGATCGCATCATGCCCAACATGGACGGCATGGAGGTGTTGAAGCGGATCATGGATCACCCGACCTTGCAAGGGGTGCCGGTGATCATGCAGACCTCCATGGCCACGGATGATGACATCTTTGTCGGCACTCAGGCTGGTGCGTTCTACTATTTGACCAAACCTTTCGACCGACGCACCTTGATCTCGATCATGCATGCGGCGGTGGCCGATTTCGAGCGTCATCATGCGTTGCGGGAGGCGGTGCGTCAGACGCAAGGGGTGTTGGGCATGATCTGGGAAGGGGAGTTTCACTTCCGCACACTCAACGAAGCCAAGGATCTGGCCGCAGGGTTGGCCAACATCTGCCCGGATCCCAATCAGGTGGTGATGGGGTTGTCGGAGTTGCTGATCAATGCGGTGGAACACGGCAATCTGGGCATTACCTACGAGGAGAAATCCAGGGCCATGAACACCCTGGATGGCTGGGATCTGTTGATCGAGGAGCGTCTGGCCCTGCCGGAGAATGCATCGAAGATCGTCCGGGTGCGTATCGAACGATCCATGGATGAGATCCTTTTTCGCATCATCGATCAGGGGCAAGGCTTCGACTGGCAGGATTATCTCACCTTGAAGCCGGAACGGGTTTTTGACAACCACGGGCGCGGCATCGCCATGGCGATGATGTTCAGTTTTCACGCGGTGGAGTTCAAGGGGTGTGGCAACGAGGTGATCGGTGTGGTCCGGTTGGGGGAGGAAAAGCTGCCGTTTGATTTCTCCTGACGTTTCTGTTTTCCGCTTTAGATTTTATGCACTCTCCTGTTTTTTTTGCAGACCGGCGCCCTGACATGGCTGCCGGATCGTTCATCCGACCTCGGATCACGCATCCACGCCCCAAGAACCGCTCATGTTGTCGGGCCATTCGGACGAAAAGGGCTACAAGCGCCCGTTGTTCCAAACCGTGCCGAGGAGCCTTGAAAACCATGAAGAGAGACGATGATCTGGATGCCTGGATCCCGCTCGAAGATTATATCATCGGCGGTGTTCGTCAGGAGAGAATCCGGGAGGTCCACGAGTTGGACAAGAATCCGGCGACGATCCCGGAGCGCTGGGTGGCTCTTGAGGATCACGCGTTTCACGGCGTGCGCATCGAGCGCGAGGTGGCCAATGACGAGGCCTATATCGATCGGTTGAAACCGGCCCCGCCGCCACCGGATGTGCCTCGCGAGGCCTATTGGACCATTTTCGATGCGCTGCACGAGGTGTGGTCGATGCCGGGCAGCAAGAGCGCGGTTTTCATGCGCTTGAGCGTGATGACCATGGCCGACCGGGCGGATCGGGGCTCGGGCCGCATCTCCGAGAGCGAATTCTTGCGCCGTCAGGCGGCCATCGAGGAGATCCGCCTGCAATACGCCGCCCGCGCCGAAGAGGTGAACAACTGGTTTTTGGAAAACCGCTTCCGGATGTTCGAAACCCTGCCGAACGCTTGAACCTGGATCCGGCAGTTGCGGGCAATCACCTGCGGCAACCTCTTGATCCATCTGGCAAATCGGAAGAAAGCCTCATTACCGATAAGGTAACTTCGGTTTTTTTACAATTCACCATATGAACCAATATGTTAGCTCCTGCAATCACCCGCAACTGGCGGATCCAGGTTGAAAGCTTCCAACTTTGTGACCACTCGCCGGCCCTGGAACGGATCCCTTCCATCGCCGGCGGGGGTGTCACCTCATCCTGACCACGCTCCGATTCGATCCACAAAGGAGCTGGCCACTCGTTTTCGCGTTTCCGTATCCCCTTCGAGCCGTTTGTCTGCCTTGAAACTCCAGCCGTGCAAGCGGTATTAAACCGCACCCAGCTTGGAATGTGTCTTTTTTACGGGTGAAAATAAAGAGAGGGTCTGGGAGATTCATCTCCCAGGGTTTTGGTTTTGACTGTAGCGCGCTCTTCAAAAGAAGCATTTTTCGCGTCTTTTGCAAAAAATGCGCTGCACGCCGCCTTTGTGGGAGTCGTTTCCGCTTCTTGGAAACGACTCCCACATCTTGCACGCGGCCTGTTGGAAAATACGTATCCCGTGATGGGTACGGTTTAAATCACGCAATCACGTCACCTCTCCCCTGTGATTCTTACCCTTCATTAATCCACACTGCCTGTGGATAACCCTGTGGATAACCGGTGAACGAAGTCTGGTAATCGTTCCTCCGGCCACCCGAAATCCTTCATTCCGTCATCTGAAACCCTTTATTTCGCCACACGAGCGAGCAGAGTTCCGCTCACCCCATCCACCCCTTCGATCACCACCGGCAACAGGGTGCCGCGCCAGGAGTCTTGGGCGTCATACACGCGCACGGGAAGAAATCCCCCGCTCTTGCCGACGGCCTCGCCGTGTTCCAGGTTCTCGACCAGAATCTCTTCGCAAGCACCGATGCGACGGGAGAGAAGCTGGTTCAAGCGCGTCACGCCTGCCTGGCGCAGCAGTCTGGCGCGCGTCTGGATCCGCTCGCCGGGCACCAAAAGCGCGGCAGGGAGTGCGGCTGCCGGGGTGTCGGGTCGGGCCGAGTAGGGGAAGACGTGCAGCAGGGTCAGATCGGCCTCGTTGACCAGTGCGACGGAGTGTCCGAACGCCTCGTCCGACTCACCGGGAAAGCCGACGATGAAATCCGCGCCCAGCACCAGATCTGGACGGGCCACGCGAATCTGGGCGATGCGGGCCAACACCTCGCTTTGTCCCCGTCCGCGCCCCATGCGGCGCCGGACCTGATCGTCCCCGGACTGGATCGACAGATGCAGATGCGCACACAGTCGTGGTGCGCGTGCCAAAAGATCACACAACCCGGCATCGATGTCCAACGGATCGATGGAGGAGATGCGCAGACGCCAGTCGCCGCCCACAGCGAGCAGAAGATCGGCCAATGTCGCAAGCGAAGGACGTCCTTCCAGATCGCGACCGTAGGCCCCGAGATTCACCCCGGTCAACACCAGTTCCCGATAGCCGGAGTCCAGAAATCGCCGCGCCTGTTCGAGCACCTGACGCGGGGCGATGGAGCGGCTTGGACCGCGCAGACGGGGAATCACGCAGTAGGCACAGGCGCGATCACACCCGTCCTGAACCTGCAAGAATGCCCGGGCGCGCTCCCTGAAGCGTGCCACGATCTCCCGTTCCGGCACGCGGGTCAATTCGGTCACATCCCCGACCTGGACTTTGGCGCGCTCCCCCGACGCTTGGGAGCGGTCGAAAATCTCCCAGAAACGCTCCTTCTCGCCATTGCCGAGTACCAGATCGACACCGCTCAATCCGGCCACCTTCTCCGGAGCGTTCTGGGCATAACAGCCGGTCACCACGATACGCGCCCCCGGATGGTCACGGTTGGCGCGGCGGATCAACTGACGGGCCTGCCGGTCGCTCTCGGCAGTGACCGAACAGGTGTTGATCACCACCAGTTCCGCCTTCTCGCCCTCCCTGGTCGGGCGATAGCCGCGCACCGTTCCGCCCTGCTCCAAAAGGGCGCTTTCGAACTGGTTCACCCGGCACCCCATGGTCAAAACCGTCATCGGCCTGCCTGGTTCGGGATCGCCATTGACGTGGAGGGCCAGACGTTCTAATGTATCTTCCGGAACAATCACCATGGACGCCACCATACCATCCTTTCCCAATGCTTTTGCACCCTTCATCCGCTCCCTGCTGGACGACATCCAGCGTCTGATCGGACAGATCTACCTTGTCGGCGACGCGCCGCTCTGCGGCATCCTCGGAAAACCGCTTCCCAACACCCTGGAACTCCTGGTGGCCCGCCCCTTGATCGAATGCCGCAAGCGTCTGCATCGCGGTGATCACCATGAGGCGGTCATGGGACACAAACACAACAGCCTGATCGTGCCTCTCAAGGACTGGTCGCATCCGAAACTGATCGACATCGCCTGTTTTCGCAACCGCCCCGGACAGCCCGCCACCCTCGAAGAGGATCTCCTCCACCGCGATGTGACCGTCAATGCCATGGCCTACACCTGGCCCAACGGACCCCTGGTGGATCCGTTCGGAGGACGGCGGGATCTGCTCAAAGGGCCGATTCATCTGGTCAACGGCGCGAATACCCTGCGCGAAAATCCGTTGCGTTCTTTGGTGTTCTTTCGGTTTGCCATGATGCTCGGCCAGTCGATGGCACCCAACGATCTGGACCTGGCCATCCATACCTCCCTGGACGTGATCATCCCGGAGTTCATTCG
>JADFZD010000270.1 GCA_015232705.1 Magnetococcales bacterium
GACTGAATCGCTACCAGGGGGATCTGAGCGGCCTGAATGACCGGCAAGGTCAGGCGCTGGCACAACTGGTTACAGGCTTGAATGATTCCACCGGCCAGGGTCAGAAGAGACTCGAACAGCTCCTCTCCGGCTTGAACGACACGAGCGATCAGGGGCAGAAGAGACTTGAACAGCTCCTCTCCGGCCTGCAAGGGGCGAGCGATCAGAGCAGCCAGAGGCTCGAACAACTCGTTTCCAGCCTGCACAAGGGGGTCGTCGCGCAGAACGAACGGCTGACCCTGTTTGTCCAGGATGCGGCGCGGATCCTTGCCGAGTTGAAAAGCAACGGCGAGGTGCAGAGCGCCCACGCTCATCAGACCACGGCCAACCAGGAGGCCGTGATCCAACATCTGCTGACCAACCTGGCCGATGTCGCGACCGGTATGCGCAGTTCCCAGATCGAGCTGGCTGCGGCCCTGAAGGACTCCTCCACCGGTATGAGCGGTCGCCTGGAGCGTGTGCTGGCCGATCTGGCCGATGTGGCCGCCGGGATGCGCGGCGCGCAAACCGAGATGTCCGCCCTGCTCAAGGACTCCTCGGCAGGCCTGGCTGGCACCATGCAGCGCACTATCAGCGATCTGGGCGCAGTGGCCGCAGGCATGAAGAGTGCGCAAACCGAGCTGGTCACCCTGCTCAAGGAGTCGGCCAACAGCTTTGCCGGGCAGATGGGCAACTCCTTGAAGGATCTCTCCCTCTCCTCCACGGCCATGCTGGCGGTGCAAAACGAGATGCAACGCATCTTCGGGGCAGCTCCGCATCTGCTTTCAGCCACCGAAAAACTTCTCAACGGCATGGAGCGGTTCCAGGAGTCGATCGGCTCCAGAATCGATACCGCCGTGACCGCAGCCAGGCCGCGCGAAACCACCCCGCCCGGAGTGCAGGAAAAACTGATCCTCGAACAGATGACCCGCTACATGGATACCACCCGCGATGCCCTGCAAGAGGAGTCCAAGACCATCTCCGAGACCATGATGATGGCCGGCGGACTGCTGCTGCGCGCCTCCGAAAGCCTGGAACAGACCGCTGCGGGCATGGCCAGCCATTTCGCCACCTCCCTGAATCAGCTCTCCACCCAGCACTCCTCGGCTGCCTCGACCCTGCGTCAGGCGAGCGATCAGGTGGCCGGTCGCATCGAGGAGTCCATCTCCACCCTGCTGCTCACCATGGAAGAGATGCGTTACGCCGTGGATGGCATGAAACAACAGGCTGCCAAACGGGAAACGGTCGTGCAACCGCGGCCAGACCCGGAGATGCACCTGGGTCAGCAGCGCCTTGAGGAGACCCTGCTCGGCATTCTGCACTTCATCGAACGGCTGGAATCCAACCATCAATCGACTGTGCTCAGCCTGGATCAGCACAACCAGACGATCACCTCGGCCCTGGCAAACTCGCGCGATCAGTACACTCAGGGCAATGCCGAGCTGCAATCCCTGGTCGGCGTGGCCGCCTCCTCCCTGGTGCAGGCGGTCGGCGAGATCAACCACGCGCTGACCCGGCTGAATGTGACCATGCAGCAGCAGCCCGCACGTCTGGCGGACGAAAACCGTCAGGCGCTCTCCACAATCATCACAAGTTCCAAAAACGTCGATCCGGAAGGTGGACGCTTCGGTCATCTGGTCGAGGCCATGGAGTCCGGGGCCATGATGATCGCCGTGGCCGGAGAGAAGCTGCAAACCAGCAGCGACAAACTGGAATCGGTCTCCACTGCCCTGACCGCCACCCAGGAGACCGCCCGGCAGACCCTGGTCGGTATCGGCAAGGCGCACGAGCAGTTGCGCCTTTTATTGACCAACTACGAAGCCCGCTTCGAGAAGGTGGACGACACGCTTGGCCGGACCTTCACCCATCTCAACAACGGCCTGCAGGAGTTCTCCGAAAAGGTGCTCCATTTCATCGCCCAGATCGACGAGCATATGGGCGGGATCTCCGAAAAACTGGGCTACAGCGTCGGCGATCTGGGCTCCAAGCTCGACGACATGAACGACACCTTGAGCGGCTTTCTGGAAAGCCTCTCCTCCACCCTGCTCAAGCCGCTGATCGAGAGCTCCAGACAGGTCATGCAGGCCGGACAGCAGATCCATGCCGCCATGGACTCCCTGCAAAAACTCTCCCACGATCTCAAACAGATGGATGGCATGACCCATCACGGCGCCGACCAGACCCTGGCCAACATGCTGGAGGCACAAGAGCGGCTGAAGTCGACCATGGCCGCCTTGCAACAGATCCTGCAATTCACCTTGAACGACCATCAGCGCAAGATCGATCAGATTTCCAACAATATGTTTCAAACGCTCGGCACCTTGAACGGCGATCTGAAGGCATTCTCGTCCGAAAGAATTCTGGAATTCATCGGTGGCGTGGACGAGCACATGGATCAGGTGTCGCATCAACTGCGCGGCACCATCAAGGAGCTGTACGACAAGCTCGAAGAGATGAACGAAACCATGAACTATTACAT
>JADFZD010000271.1 GCA_015232705.1 Magnetococcales bacterium
TCACCGGGTGTTCAGAAATCACGCTATTCCCCAAGGACTATTCCGGGGTAGATGCGGTAAGATCCGCCATCCATCGTGTTCCTCCTCCAATAATACAGGGAGAGTCATCATGAGCCAGACACGTTTCTTGATCGCCATCGGTTTGGGCGCCTTGTCGGGCCTGCTCTGCGCCTGGCTGGCCGGGCAGCAGCAACCGGAACTCTTCTCCACGAACCATCCGATCTTCTGGTCGATCGTCAGCGACCGACTCCTCATCGGCATGATGATCGCCTTTGCCGGAGCCTTTACCCGCCATCCCGTGCTGGGATTCCCCTATCGCCCCTGGCTGCGGGGCTTCTGCCTTGGAGCCATCGTCTCTCTGCCCATGGCCACCGGGGCCATGAGCGCTCCCACCAATTCCCAAGGCTCTGCCTGGATGATCTTCTGGGCCTCCCTGATCTCCGGGGCCATCTATGGCCTGATCATCGATCTGGTTGCCACCCGCTTCGGGGGTGAAGGCGCCGGACTGCTCGACGCATCCAAGTGATCGTCACGGATCCCGGACAAAGGGGATCTACCAGACCTGCGGCTGAAAATCCTCCGGATTGGCAAGGGTCACCGTCTCCCCGCTCTGAGCGATGACATACAATCCCTGATGCATGGCAAACCGATCCAACTCGGATCCGATCCCCATGCCAGCCACCGCGCCATAAACCCGGCAATCGCCGTGTCGGGGGAAAAAGGATTTGAACCCAGATCCGGAAATTGCGGGCGATCACCTGATCCATCAGGCAAATCGGAAAAAAACCTCATTGCCAATATGGTAACTTCGGTTTCTTACAATTCACCATATGAACCAATATGTTCGCTCATGCAATCACCCGCAACTGCCGGATCCAGGTTGAACCGGGCGAGACGCTCCAGATGCTGTTGCACATCCTCGGCAGTCAGGGGACTCTTGACCTCGACCAGCACCACGGTCACCGTGTTGGCCAACAGCAGGTCGATTTCCATCCTCTCGCCCCTCACCTCCTTGTTGACACGGGTGTAGACCTCATCAACCGGTATCCCCAGCACCCGAAACAGGGCGATGCAGGAGGGGCGTATCAATCCCTCCACGAACTCCCCCAACCTCCCACCCGGATGACCGATCATCCGGTTTACCTCCTGGATCTTGCGATCGGTCTCCTGCATTTTCAGATCGGTCGCTTTCATGCGCTGATCGGTCTCCTGCATCCGCCGATCCGCCTCGGCAAATCGCACGCATGATGCGATCCGTCTCAGCCAACATCTTCCAGACATCCTCACGGGTGACACTTTCGGAGATTTTCGCTCTCCCCATCAGTGGATGCAAACCTGGAGACACTTTCATTCGGAGTGGGAAGAGTCTCCCCCATGATTTGTCCATTTGGTCAACAGCGTGGACGAGCAGATTGCTTTCATTCGGAGTGGGAAGAGTCTCCCCCATGATTTTTCCCGAGGCGGAATCGCGGCAAAACAGGCCTCACGTCGTGATCTTCGTGCAATCGAGTGCGGATGTCCAATGCCATTTCCGAGACGTGCCGGACGCGAATGGAGGGGATTGGGACAAGAGGAGCGTTCCTCCTGTTTTTGGATCCTTCCCCTCAATGACCGGGTGCCGGTGACACACTGGAGTTCACGTCCAGGGGTGGCTCGGACGGGCCGATCAACCCGCCTCCGCGAATGTGGACCTCCTGTTGAGGCAGGGGAATCTCGATGCCGTGCTCGCGAAAGCTATGATTGATCGCGGTATTAAGACGGTCGGTCATGGTGGCGCGGATGTCCGGATCGATATGGTAGACGCGCAGTTGGAACTCCAGGGCGCTGGCCCCGTGGTTCATGAAAAGCACGCGCGGGGCCGGATCGCGCAGCACCAGAGGATCTCCTTCGGCCACCTCCATCAACAGCCTGCGCACCTGTTCGATGTCCGAAACGTAAGACACCCCCACATGAATCACCAACCGCACCTCGCGGGAACTCAAGGTCCAGTTGATCACCTCCTTGGTGATCAAATCACGGTTGGGAATGAGGATCTCCTGGAGATCCTGATTGAGCACACGGGTGGCACGAATGTTGATCCGTCGCACCTCACCCATCACGGTACCCACGGAGATGCGATCCCCGACCCGCACCGGACGTTCGAGGAGCAGGATGATGCCACTGACGAAATTGGCGACGATCTCCTGCAAACCAAAGCCGATCCCCACGCTGATCGCTGCCGCCAGCCAGGCGATCTTGCCCACATCCACATGAAGCGCTGAAAGCGCGGCTGGCAGACCGATCAGCACCACGATATAGCGACTCATGGTGAGGATGGCATAGCGCACCCCCTGATCGACCCGAATGCGCGAAAAAAGAAACAGTTCCAGGATCCCCGGCAAATGATGCACCAGCCACACCGAGATCGAGAGTGTCATCACAAAGCGGATCATATCGGCCAGGCTGACCACATCCACGCTGCCATCCGCCAGGGTGGTGGCAAACAG
>JADFZD010000272.1 GCA_015232705.1 Magnetococcales bacterium
TGATCCTGGAGACCGTCCAGAGTGACCAGGAGAGCATTCGCGAAGGGTTGCGGCAGGGGGCCTATTATTATCTGACCAAACCGTGGCAGCCCCAGGTGCTGCTGGCCGTTGTCAATACCGCTTTGCAACAGTGCCATGAAATGCAACGGCTGATCGAGCGGGTACGGTGTGCCGAACGCCCCATGAGCCTGATGCGGACCGGAATTTTTTCCTTTCGGGACATGGATGAAGGGAGCCTGCTGGCCAACCATCTGGCCCATGTCTGTCCGGAACCGGAACAGGTGATCATGGGTTTGCAGGAGTTGTTCGTCAATGCCATCGAGCACGGCAATCTGGAAATTTCCTATGCGGAAAAGGGGCAACTGTTGCTGAGCGGTACGTGGCTGCAGGAAATCGAGCGGCGACTCCAATGGCCACAATTCTGCGAGCGTCGGGTCGAGGTGCGTTTTGATCGGGGTCCGGAGGCGTTGCGGTTCACCATCACCGATCAAGGACAGGGATTCGATTGGCGCGGTTATCTCGATTTTTCCCCGGAACGCGCTTTCGATCTGCACGGTCGGGGAATCGCGATGGCCGGCAAGATCAGCTTCGATGCGCTTGAATACCAGGGAGCTGGCAACATCGTCACGGCTTTCATCCGCACCCCCCTTGTGGCAGTCTGAGGCGGTCGCGAGCCTGACATGTCCAACGCGGCCCCTTCTTCACCTCCGCAGTTCAGGGATGTTCACCAGGGCATCCTGACCGTCGTACTGGTCTATGTGCTGTTTGCGGCGTTATGGATTCTTCTGTCTGACAGGCTGGTGGTCTGGTTGTTTCGGAATCCGGATCACATCCTGTTGGCCAGTACCCTCAAAGGGTGGCTCTTCGTGGTGGTCACGGCGTTGCTGTTGTATGGCATGCTGCGTCGTCTTCCATGGATCGACTCGGCGCCACCCGTTTCCGGAACACGTTTTCGTGTGATTCTGGCCGCGATCGTGGGGGCCATTCTGTTGGCTGTCGGGTCGAGCATGGTGCATACCTTCAAGACCCACCTCGAAGAGACCTTCTCCAGGTTACGCATCATCGCCGAACTCAAGGCCAAACAGATCGGCGACTGGTTGCTTGAACGGCAGGATGACATGGAGTTCGTGCGGAGAAATCCCGAAGTCCTGAAACTCTACCAAGAGTGGCTTGAGGAACCGACTCCGGAGCGACGACTGAAGCTCGAAGTCTACCTGGAACTCCTGCGGCGCACGCATCAGTTCTTGAATGTCGCGCTGTTCGATGGACAAGGAGATCTCATTCAGAGCAGTTCTGTTCTTGAAAATTCCGACGGGTTCCTTCCAGGCCAAAGCCCCATATCCGGAGAGGAGCGAATCCTCATCGATATTCGTCCGAATCGGCAAGAGCAGCCGCGTATCCGTATGCAACTTCCTCTGACCGGTTTTAGGGTCCCAGCCTGGATCGTCCTGGAGGTCGATCCCACCGATTGGTTGTATCCGATGCTGAAGTTCTGGCCCATGCCGGATCACAGCGGAGAGACCCTGCTGTTTCGACGACAGGGGGATCAGGTCCTTTTTCTCAACGATTTGCGCCATCGCGAGCAGGCCGCCCTCCGGTTGCAGCTCCCCCTGGATCGGCACAGTTTGCTGGCATCCCAGATTCTCAATGGCGATGTGGCTCCCGGACAATTGATCTCCGGGCATGATTATCGCAATCTTCCTGTTTACGGGGTGGCGCAGACCATCCCCAATACCGACTGGTTCCTCATTGCCAAGATCGATCAGGCTGAGGTCTATCGGGAGATGACCGCCACATCGGTCTGGATTCTCCTGGCTGGGGTGCTGGCGATTTTTGCGGCATCGATGGCGCTGATCCTGTTGCGTCGTGGCGAACAGCTTGCCGTGGCGCATGAACTGCACCAGGCTCAGAGTGAGCGTTTGCATGCCTTGCATCTGCTCGATGCCATTGTCAACAGCTCGGAAGATGCCATTTTCGCCAAGGATCTGGACGGGCGTTACATTTTGTTCAACAGGGCTGCCGGTCGGTTTGTCGGGCATGCCGAAACCGAGGTGTTGGGGTGTGATGATCTCAAGTTCTTTCCGCCCGAGCAGGCCGAATGGATCCGCTCTTCGGATCGTCGGGTGATTGCCGAGAATCGGGCGATCATCCAGGAGGAGAGTCTGAATACCCCGCAAGGGCCAGCGGTTTTTCTCTCTTTCAAGGGGCCTCTGAGGGATTCTCAAGGTGGAATCATCGGATCGTATGGCATTTCGCGGGATATCACCGAACGCAAACAGGCCGGAGAGAGTCTGCGTCGGAGTGAACACCTGTTCCGCACGCTGTTTCAGACGGCTGCGGTTTCGATCATTCTGTACGACAAGGAGTCCGGAGCGATCTTGGATGCCAACCGTCGTGCCCTGGCCTCCTATGGATTCGAAAACCTGGAGGAACTGCAACGGAACGATTGCTGGTTTGATCCCCCTTACTCGCGGGAGGAT
>JADFZD010000273.1 GCA_015232705.1 Magnetococcales bacterium
TCGGAAATCATCAAGTAAGTGATGGCCTGTGTGTGTCTGAGGAACCTTGGTCCAAGGTTCCTCAGTGTCTCGGAGTAAGCATCCGATGCGCCATGCAAAGCCAAGACGGATAAGTAGCCAGGGAACTGGGAGAGATAGATGCGTGACCTGATCAGCCTTTGTTGCGAAGTGTGCAAGCGGCGCAACTACACGACCGACAAGAACAAGAAGAATAAGCCAGAAAAGATGGCGCTCAAGAAGTTCTGTTCGGCATGCCGCAAACATACCCTGCACAAGGAAGGAAAGATCAAGTAGGTATCATGTCGCGTTCGTGCCGTCGTGCTGCGGAATCACCGAGGGGTGCCCAGAAGCCGGGAGAGGAGGGATTACCTCCACAACCTGCGCGCGTATGAATGCGATGTGAGCATGTTGGCCTAGGATAGTAGCTCAAGTGGTAGAGCATCGGTCTCCAAAACCGGCGGTTGGGGGTTCGAGTCCCTCCTATCCTGCCAATGTGAATGGCGTATCGGCTGCAAGGCACCGTAATGGGGCCGGAAGTGCTGGTGCTCAAGGTCCAACAATCATTTTGTCTTCCTCACCGTAAGAATCACTCCATGATCAATGACAGCGGGCGGATTGCCCAATTCAGAACCTATCTGACCGACGTGCGCGCCGAGGTTGGCAAGGTGGTGTGGCCTACCCGGAAGGATACGATGAACACGACCATCGTCGTTTTCGGCATGGTGGTTCTGGTATCGCTGTTTTTATGGATGGTGGATGCGATCCTGGCGCTTGTGGTGCGTCAGATCATCGGTTGACGGAACAGGACCGCACGGGAATAAAGGACGACCATGGCCAAGCAGTGGTATGTGATTCACGCCTACTCGGGATTTGAAAAGAAGGTCAAGAGCACCCTGGAGGAGCGTGTGCGTCTGACTGGTTCCGGTGAGTTGTTTGAATCGATCCTGGTTCCTTCGGAAGAGGTGGTTGAGTTGCGTGGTGGTCACAAAGTGACCTCGGAGCGCAAATTCTTTCCGGGCTATGTGCTGGTCAAAATGGAGTTGAACGACGAAACCTGGCATCTGGTCAATTCAATTCCCAAGGTGACGGGCTTTCTTGGGGGAGGTGGGCGTCCGCAGCCTCTGTCCGAGCGTGAAGTGGATAAGATTCTTTATCAGGTCGAAGTGGGTATGGAGAAGCCCAAGCCCAAGGTGACCTTTGCTGTTGGTGAGAGTGTGCGCGTGACCGATGGTCCGTTCGTCTCCTTCAACGGCGTGGTGGAGGCCGTGGACGAGGACAAGACCCGTTTGAAGGTCTCGGTTAGCATATTTGGACGCGCAACACCGGTGGAGTTGGATTTCGTTCAGGTCGAAAAGCTGTAATTCAAGCTTTCAAGATCGTGTGTCACAGATTGGGGATTTGCCAAAATGGCCAAGAAAATCACAGCGTATGTCAGGTTGCAATGTCCGGCTGGCGCCGCCAAGCCCAGCCCCCCCGTGGGTCCGGCCCTGGGTCAGCATGGCCTGAACATCATGGAGTTCTGCAAGACCTTCAATGCGCGGACCCAGACGCTGGAGCCGCTTGCCCCGACTCCGGTGTTGATCACGGTCTACGCAGATCGTACCTTCACCTTTGAGATCAAGACCCCGCCGGCGACTTATCTGTTGCGCAAGGCCGCCGGAGTGCCCAAGGGGGCGGTGAAGCCGGGCAAGGGTGGTCCCATTGGCAAGGTGACCTGGGATCAGGTCGCGCAGGTCGCCGAGACCAAGATGGTGGATCTGAACGCCAAGGATCTGGAGGGCGCCAAGCGGATTATCGCCGGCTCTGCCCGTTCCATGGGTCTGGAAGTCGTGTAGGATTGACAGAATTGAATTGAGAATCGAGGAGCGAGTCATGGCCAAGCGCGGTAAACGGATCAGAGCTCTGTGGGAGGGACTCGACCGTACCACCCAGTACAATCTGGACGACGCAGTGCGTTTGCTTAAAGAAAAGAGCAACGCCAAATTTGATGAATCGGTCGAGATCGCTGTCAATCTCGGGGTCGATCCACGGCATGCCGATCAGATGGTGCGTGGTACGGTTGAGTTGCCCCATGGCACTGGCAAAACGGTGCGGATTTTAGCCTTTGCCAAAGGTGACAAGGCCCAGGAGGCGCTGGCCGCCGGTGCCGATTTTGTCGGCGCGGATGAGTTGGTTGAAAAGATCCAGGGTGGCTGGCTGGAGTTTGATCGCGTTGTGGCCTGCCCGGATGTGATGGGTATCGTGGGCCGTCTGGGTCGCGTTCTAGGCCCGCGTGGTCTGATGCCCAACCCGAAGCTTGGCACCGTGACCTTTGACATGGCCGGGATCATCAAGTCAATCAAGGCCGGTCAGGTGGCCTTCCGTGTCGAGAAGGCGGGTATCATTCATGCTGGCGTGGGTAAGGTCTCCTTTGAGCCTGAGAAGTTGAGCGACAACTGTCGCGCATTGCTGGCCCAGCTTAAGAAGCAGCGTCCTGCC
>JADFZD010000274.1 GCA_015232705.1 Magnetococcales bacterium
CTCGCCGTATTCCGGGTCAGCCACCACCAGCACGGCGCCGCCCGCTTCAAAGGGGGCGGTGACGGTTTCCAGGCGTGAGTCGGGACCGGTCAGCAGCACAGGCACCGCCACCTCGCCCACCGCCACGCTGTCACGACACGGCAAGGCCGCGAACGGCACGGCGTGGATCAGGCCCGAGCCACGAATGCCGAAGGCCGGCGGCAGCATGTGGGACAGATGAGGCACCAAAATGCCGCCCGGAGTGGCCGTTTTCGCCTTGTTGAAGCGCAGGCGGACGGGGTCGAACACAGCGTCCACCAGATCACGCAACGGCTCCACCTCTTCCCGTTCCACATGGCGCAGAACGTCCGACAGGGTATCGACCATGCGGATGATGGGGGTACTGGCGGATAGGAAGGCGCGTGTCTCCACATACAGCAACTGAGGCTGGTCGCCATAATCGGAGCCGGCCGGACTGCGCGGAATGTCGCCGATCGCGGGCAGGGACGCCAACAGCGCCTCGCGCGCTTCGGCAGCCTGCTCGGCATCGCCCTCCGCCACCGCTTGGGCCAGAGAGTCGAAGGCGGCTCGTCCCTCGGCGGTCTGGAACAACCGGCCCGCTGCCTCGCGCAACGCCGGATCGGTGCGGGCGGCGACAGCATGGCCAGCGGAAAACAGGCGCAGCGCCAGACGCAGGAACGGCTCGGATTCCTCGGCCAACTCGGACAAAGACAGGGCGGCGAAAGTTGCCAGTTCCACCTCGGGGAACCACCATTTAGTCTCTTCCATCAAGCGCCGACGATCGCCCCACTCGGTGGCCTCGGCCAGGCTGTCGGCCAGATGGAACAGCCAGCGCGCATAGGCCTCCAGCGCTGGGCCGTCGGGATGATCCGAGACCAGCTTGAACAGGACCCGGTTGACCAGCAACGCTTCCAGCCCTGCCACACGAGATGACGCCTCTTCAATCAGCCGCGCCGCCTCATCCGCAGGCGAGACGCCATCGGCCAAGGCATCCAGCGCCAGCGACAGGGCACGGGCCTCTATGCCTTTCCGCCCCGGATGCGCAGCCAAGGCGGCCATCTCCGGGCGCAAGACCAGGGCGAGATCGCGATTACCCGAGGACAAGGCGAGCTTGACCCGAACGTCCAACGTGGCCTGGGCATAGGTGGGATCGGCGGCCAGATTCTGGTGCAGTGCCGCGATGCGCTGGGCGATGGAGGACAACTCGCCAGGGGCGATGGGCTGGCCGGAATCCAGGCGCGCCATCAAGGCCCGCACTTCGTCCACCGCCTTGGCGCCGCCCGGCACGATGGCCTCCATGAGTTCGGCGTAGTCTGGCTCCTCGCCCAGGACCCGCCGTCTCAATTTCATCCGTATCGATTGGGCATAAGCCCGATCTTCCTCAAGCGCCTCGGCTACGGCTCGATCCGCCATGGCTAAAGCCTTGCCCCCCTGCCCGCAGGACGCCAAAAGAAGGGCATAGCGGCCAAAAATCGCCGCGGCATACTGAGGCCAGATGTGAGGATGAAACCCCGCCACGGTCTGAGCCTCGGCAAAAATCGTGTCTCCCAGGCCGCACAAATTTAGTTCCTGGGCGGCGATCAGGCGATCCCGATGTACCCGGATCAGAACGGAAGCAACTTCTGGACGGGCGTTTCCGCCAGTAGCGGACAACCATTCCAGAACGCGCGGTGCAAACGCGAGAACGGCATGCAGCCGACCGGCAAGCAGCATGCGAGACAGAACGAATGCCGAGGCGCTTGCCAGGATATCGGGAAAATCGGAAGCAAGGCTGTCTCGATGGGCAACCATATTCAGCAGATAGGCCACCGCGACCACGGCCAGACGAGGCTTTTCCTGATCATGGCGTTCGGGAGGCAGGATATCGGCCAAAGCCCGTATCCAGCTTTCCATGGGCCGCTCATACCCGCCCCCCAGCCCCGCCGCTTCGGAAAGCTGCATCAGATAGGTGAAGCAACAATCCTCGAGAACCTCACGCAGATCATCGGGAATCTCCAAAGAATCGCCACTCAAGGACTTGAATGCGGTTGCCGCCAAGAGATCCACACCTTCGGCGTAACGTTGATCGTCATGCAGGCGGCGGGCCTCGGCGACAAGATCAGGCACGGTCAGACCTGCTCGATGGATAGTTGGCACCCTCTTCCACCACAGGGGACCGAGCACGGCGCACCGAGCGGGCGACCAGGGAACTCCAATCCAATGTGCGCCGGTTTGCCGGAACGACGGGCATCGGTTCGGAGCATTCGGCTCCATCCCGCATCGGCGTGGAGTTCCACAGCCTTCCAACGCGGATGGTCATAGCGGTTGGGATCACCGCAGGAATAGGCGACGCGGCTTTCCGGCTGTCCGGTTGTCGGCGGCACATGGGCACTACGCATGTCCGCACCGTGATGGGGCGCCACCACGGAAAGTGCCGCCCCCGCGCCGGGCCTGCCGCTTGGAAAGGCGGTATAGCGGGCATCACCGGGCAACAGG
>JADFZD010000275.1 GCA_015232705.1 Magnetococcales bacterium
TCGCCACCCTGGGTCAGAACCGCCGTTGCCAGACGACCCAGACAGCGATCCACCGTCTCGATGGCCTGGATGGCTGCATCGAACTTGCCGGTATGGCCCACCATGTCGGGATTGGCGAAGTTCACCACGATCAGGTCATAGATCCCGGACTCGATGCGCGCCACCACCTGATCGGTCAACTCGTACGCCGACATCGTGGGTTGGAGATCGTAGGTGGCCACCTTGGGCGAGGGGATGAGCAGCCGATCCTCGCCAGGAAAGCAGATCTCCTGGCCGCCGTTGAAAAAATAGGTGACATGCGCATATTTTTCGGTTTCGGCAGCGCGCAATTGGCGCAGACCCATACCGGAGAGCACCTCGCCCAGGGTCATGGTGGGGAGTTGCGGCGGAAAGGCCACCAGCACACCCGGCAGGGTGGCGTCGTGTTCGGTGAGGCACATGTAACCCGAGAGGTGCGCCCGTCGCGCGCGTGGAAATCCGGTAAAACCAGGGGTGCCAGCCTTTGGATCGGGTTCCGGGTCGAGCAGGGCGTGGGCGATCTCCCGGGCGCGGTCGGCGCGAAAGTTCATCATCAGGATGGCGTCCCCATCCTCGATCACCACCACCCGTCCGGTCGCATCGGGAATCAGGCTCGGTTGCACGAATTCGTCGTCCTCGCCGCGCGCATAGGCCACCTCGATGGCGGACAGGGCGCTCGCGGCGCGTTCGCCCGTGCCGTCGAGCAGCATGGCGTAGGCGCGTGCCACCCGCTCCCAACGTTTGTCCCGATCCATGGCCCAGTAGCGACCGCAAACCGTGACGATCCGGCCTGCATTCAAGGTCCGCAGCCCCGTTTCGAAGGCGGCGACGTACTCCAGGGCGGAACGGGGTGGGGTATCCCGGCCATCGAGAAAGGCATGCACGAAGATGCGTTCCGCGCCCAGATCGCGCGCGGCGGCCACCGCGCCGAGCAGATGATCCGAGTGGGCGTGGACTCCGCCCGGCGAGAGCAGTCCCATGATGTGGATCGCCCCGCCTGCAGCAAGCGCTTTTTGAACGGTTTGCGCCAGGGCGGGATTGCCGACGAGTTGACCGGCGCGCACCGCGCGATCCACGCGCGTGTAGTCCTGATAGAGAATTCGACCTGCACCGAGATTGGCATGGCCCACCTCGGAGTTGCCCATTTGTCCTTCCGGAAGGCCGACGGCCTCGCCCGAGGTTTGCACCAGGGCATGGGGCCGGGTTTGCCACCACTGGTCGAAATGGGGGGGTGGCGGCATGGTGGATGGCATTGAATCGGGTCTCCCCGCGTATGCCCCAACCATCCAGCACCACGAGGGTCATGGGTCTGGGTCGCATGGTCCGTCTGGACTCCTTGCATGGTTTGCGAAATGGATAAACAATACCATCGTACAGTTTAGCACGCTTGCGATCCAGGCACCAATCATTAAAAAAAGTTGGCTCTTGACGAACCTCAGGTCAGGCCCCATCTTGTACGATACATGGACTGTCGAACTCCCTTCTCGAAAGAAGGTCTTTCGGGAGTTCCTCGATTGAGAGAGGTGAGGGGTTCTCCCCCCATCAGGCACTTTAACACCGGTTTGCGAGGTCGCCATGCCCATTTCATTGACCAAGGGTCAAAGAGTTTCACTGGAAAAGGATACCGGCAAATCCTATGACAGGATCGTCATGGGACTGGGATGGGATGCCCGTGTCCAGCCCAAAAAGGGCGGTTTCTTGAGTTTTCTGACCGGGGGCGGTGAAAGCGACATCGATCTCGACGCCTCGGTGGGTCTGTTCGACAACCGGGGAAACATGGTCGATCAGGTGTGGTTCCGGCAGCTGCGCAGCGTGGATGGCTCGGTGGAGCACACCGGGGACAATCTCACCGGCCAGGGAGATGGGGATGACGAGCAGATCATCGTCTCCTTGACCCGGGTTCCGCCACAGGTCCAGGCCCTGGTGTTCGTGGTCAGCTCCTACTCCAATGACACCTTCGACAGCATCGACAACGCTTTTTGTCGCATGGTGGATGCCAGCAACGGTCAGGAGATCCTGCGCTATCAACTCACCACCCAGGGTCCGCATACCGCGATGATCATGATGACCCTCTATCGTCGTGATACCGGCTGGTCGGTGCGCGCCGTGGGGGAGACCGCTCAGGGTCGCACTCTGGTCGATCTGGCGGAAAAGATGCGTGCCAACCAACCCGTTGAAACAACCCTTTTTGGCCAGGAATCCGCGTGATCCTCAAACCGCGCACTCTTTCGTTCTTGCTCCTGATCGTGCTTCTCGGTACGGTGACCGGGACGCACGCGGTGAGCGAAATCGACAACCAGGAGCATGCCAACCTGGAACGGGGCCGCCTGCAGCTCAACCGCACGGTGCGCGAACTGGTGCGCGAGCAGCAGGCGCTGGAGCAGGCGCGCGGCCAGAGTCTCACCCTGCTGACGGAACTTGAGACGATCGACCGGAGTTTGAGCGAAAGCGAAA
>JADFZD010000276.1 GCA_015232705.1 Magnetococcales bacterium
TCGTGTCTCGTAAAAAGCGCGCGCATGGCACAATCACACAGTCAACGCCCCATGGGCTTTGCCCTTGAGTCCCACCTGGGGGATGATCCCCCCGGGTTCCTGGAACGCAGACGATGCATCACGTGATGGCGACTCCTGATTATCGCTTCTTGGGTTGAAAATCCTCGGCCAGCAACGCCACCAGGGCATCGGCGAGTTGGTTCATGGCCTCGGTCTCGGCGCGGATGCGCGCCGCATGGCTGGCCGTCCCGGAACTTGGCTCGTGGTAGGTCGCGGAACCCTTGACCGCCGGATACCCCGGAACAAGGGGCTTGCCGTCCATCTCCAGAATCGGATGGGCCGTGATCTGCACCCGATATTGATTGGCGCGTCCCGAACTGTCCTCAAGCACCAGGTCGCGGTTGACCGCCTCCAGTTGCACGCGCAACCGCTTGGAGACCTCCGCGCTGGAAACGGTGGCAAACGGACCCATGCGCGTGTTGAGGTTTTCGTGCAGGATGCGGGTCAATACCGCATCCGAGCGGGACTTGACCTTGAGTTTGTCCTTGATCTGGGTGACATCCTCCACGATCAGCACGGTCTGCGTCCAGCGCCCCTGTTCCGAGGTGACCACGTCGCCGGGAAAGCGATAGCCGCAACCGGCGAGCAGTGCAAGGGTGAGCAGAGCCGCACTCAGGCGGGTACGGGTTTTGGGTCCGAGGTTCATCGCCGTGTTCCTTCCAAAACGTCGGGTATTGGCATCCAGGGGGTTGTCCGCAGGGGGCCAATTCATGGTTTGACCACGATGTTGATCAATTTTCCGGGCAGGGTCACCATCTTGAGAACCGTCTTGTCCGCCAGATGGGGTAGCACGCCCGGATCGGTCAGGGCCAGACGCTCCTGTTCGGCGCTCGGGGCGTCGGCGGGCAAGGCGATGCGCGCCCGCAGCTTGCCGTTCACTTGAACCACCACGGTCACCGTCTCGCGCACCAGCGCCTCGGGATCGACCGTCGGCCAGCACGCCGCATGCAGCCGACCCGGCATGGACAACGCCTCCTGCCACAATTCGGCGGTGAGGTGCGGCGCAAACGGATTCATCAGCAGCACCACGGTTTCGGCCAGTTCACGCAGGGTGGCCGCCTCTCCGGCAGAGAGCGCCACATCGCCGCTTTGGTTGAGCAGCGGACTGCCGGCGTTGAGCAGTTCCATCACCGCCGCGATCGCGGTGTTGAACTGATGGCGTCCCATGTCGCGGGTCACCTTGTCGATGGTCTCGTGAATTTTTCCGCGCAGGGCGCGAGCCGCCGGCTCATCGGGCATGCTGTGTGCCGGGGCGGCTCCGGGGGCCCGTTCGACGATCTGCCACACCATACGCCAGATGCGGTTGAGGAAACGCCAGGCGCCATCCACGCCGCTGTCGTTCCACTCCAGATCCTGCTCCGGGGGGGCCGCGAACAACATGAAGACCCGAGCGGTATCCGCGCCGTATCCCTGGATGAGATCGTTGGGATCCACGACGTTGTGCTTGCTCTTGGACATCTTTTCGTTGCGACCGATCTCGATGGGCGTCTCGCACGCGGCGCAGAGCAGGCGTCCATCCCGCTCGATGCTCTCGCGCGGGTAGCGCCAGCCGTGGACCGGGCAGCGGTGGGTATCCTTGCGCACCATCCCCTGGGTGAGCAACCGGGTGAACGGCTCATCGCACGCCACTTCGCCCACATCGCGCAGCGCCTTGTGGAAGAAACGGGCGTAGAGCAGATGGAGAACCGCATGTTCCACGCCGCCCACATATTGATCCACAGGCATCCAGTGGTTGACGCGCGCGGTATCCAGTGGCGCGGTTTTTGAGTCCGGAGAGCAGTAGCGCAGGAAGTACCAGGAGGACTCCATGAAGGTGTCCATGGTATCGGTTTCGCGACGTGCCGGTGCGCCACAGGTCGGGCAGTTGACCTGTTTCCAGGTGGGATGGCGTTCGAGTGGGTTGCCGGGTTGACCGAGCAGGTCGAGGATATCCTCGGGCAGGGAGACCGGCAGGTCGGCGGACGGGACCGGCACCACGCCGCAGCGATCGCAATGGATGAACGGAATTGGATTGCCCCAGTAGCGTTGACGGGAGATGCCCCAGTCGCGCAGACGATACTGCACCGTGACCCGTCCGATACCC
Organism: Magnetococcales bacterium; assembly: GCA_015232705.1. Taxonomy (GTDB): domain Bacteria; phylum Pseudomonadota; class Magnetococcia; order Magnetococcales; family Magnetaquicoccaceae; genus Magnetaquiglobus. The sequence continues at coordinate 2,144 of JADFZD010000276.1, forward strand.
AACGCCTCGAACCGCTCGGCGACCCGTTTTTTCGCCGATTCGTTGTCCAGATCGGTGAACTCGCCTGAATGGACGAGAAAACCGGGTCCGGTCCAGGCTTCGGTCATGGTGGCCGGGTCCAGGGGTGCGCCTGTCGGCTGGATCACCACCCGGATCGGCACGTCGTGGGCGCGTGCGAACTCGAAATCCCGTTGATCATGGGCCGGAACGGCCATCACCGCGCCGGTGCCATAGCTCATCAGCACGAAGTTGGCGATGAAGATCGGGATTTTTTCACCGGTCAGGGGATGGATGGCATACAGGTTGGTGAAATAACCCTTTTTCTC
>JADFZD010000277.1 GCA_015232705.1 Magnetococcales bacterium
CCGACGATCCAGTACGCATGTATCTGCGTGAGATGGGATCGGTTGATTTATTGACCCGTGAAGGCGAGATTTTGATTGCCCAGCGGATTGAATCAGGCCGCAATGAGGTAATTTCGGCCATTTGCGACTCACCAGTGACCTTTCAGGAGATCATTCTACTGGCAGAAAGGTTGCGCAATGGTCAGGTCAGTCTACGGGATATTTTGGATATACCGGCTCCTTCGAATGAACTCGGTGATGAGGAGGAAGTGGACGACCCGGATGATCTCGATGACAAGCCAGACGTTTTGTTGGATGAAGACGATGAAGGTTTGGCACTGGATGGTGGTGATCCACTGATCTCTTTAAAGAAATCCTCGGAAGAGGAGAACTTGCGCATTCAGGAGCTATTGGATCAAACTCAAATTATTTTCGACTCCATTGCGGCAGACAATGTCATTCTGGACGACATTCGGGAGGAACAAGAAAAGTGTCGTTTGGCGGGTGATCTGGTTGGGGTCAAACGGTTAAGAAGGCGTTATCGGGATCGTCGGGAACGGATTGTCAAGACGGTGGTATCGGTCAAGTTTTCCTTCAAGCAGATCGACCGAATGGTCCGCATATTAAAGAAATATGTGGAACGGGTACGAGAAGTGGAGATGGAGATTTTAAAAATATCCGAGTTGGCGGGTGTTCCTAAGAAGAGCTTTTTAAAGGAGTATCAAGGAAGTGATGGTCGTAAGAGTTGGGTAGACAAGTTTTCCAACAATCCATCGCCATCGTGGCAACGATTTTACGAGCATCGTGAGGAGTTATACGCCTTGCGGGATCGGATTGAGGAGATTGAAGCCGAGGCGGGTCAAACGGTCACGGATTTAAAGAACACCAACAAAAAGATCATGACCGGGGAGCGCAAGGCGAGTTGGGCCAAGAAGGAGATGGTTGAGGCCAACTTGCGTTTAGTGATCTCCATTGCCAAGAAGTACACCAACCGAGGTTTACAGTTTCTGGATTTGATCCAGGAGGGAAACATCGGTTTGATGAAGGCGGTGGACAAGTTTGAGTGGCGACGCGGATACAAATTTTCCACGTATGCCACGTGGTGGATACGGCAGGCGATCACCCGTTCGATTGCGGATCAGGCACGCACCATTCGCATACCGGTTCATATGATTGAGACCATCAATAAACTTGTGCGCACCAGTCGTCAGATGGTACAAGAGATGGGACGGGAGCCAACGCCGGAGGAGATTGCCGAGCGCATGGAGATGTCGTTAGACAAGGTACGAAAGGTACTCAAGATTGCCAAGGAGCCGATTTCGTTAGAGACTCCAGTGGGAGACGAAGAGGATTCGCATCTTGGGGATTTCATTGAGGACAAGTCCATGCTCTCCCCATCGGAATTGGCGATCATGACCAATTTACGCGATACGACGGGTCGGGTATTAAAGACCCTGACGGATCGGGAAGAGAATGTATTGCGCATGCGTTTTGGGATTGGTGTACATACAGATCACACGTTGGAGGAGGTAGGCAAACAGTTTCACGTCACACGTGAACGCATTCGTCAGATTGAGGCCAAAGCCCTCCGCAAACTCCGCCATCCCACCCGTTCACGGAAGTTGCGGAGTTTTCTGGAGTCGTAGGGATAGTTTGTCTTTTCGGGCCCATAGCTCAGCGGTCAGAGCCGCCGGCTCATAACCGGTCGGTCCCAGGTTCGAATCCTGGTGGGCCCACCACTAAGTTTTCAGAAGGTTTTCTTCACGCAACCGTCGCCTGCCATGGCGGCGGTTGTGTCTCTAAAAAAGTCCAATGTTTCCAATAGTTGCCAAACTCGGTTCGATATTCGGCTCGGTCAAATGGTGGACCCGCAGGAATCGAAAGGCCGCCTTTTCCTTCTCTTCTCGGCCCCATTCTCCAAAACCTGTGGACCCGCCTTGGGTGAGTCCGGAAATTACGGACCCACTTAACGCTATGATATCGGTAGAATATCATTGACTCCTCATGCTGGACCGATTCGATGTGAAACTTGGTTGCGGAGAATGAGAGGCAGATTCGAATCCGGGTCCGAATTGATGATAAGTTTGTAAATTTAACTTCTAAAGATGTTAAATTTAGCGCGAAGACAAATCTGGCGCATGCGGTCACATAAAACTCCAGACCGGCACCAGCCAGACATGGCCACGACAGAAATGCGCCCTGTTGGCCCCCAGTCGCGCCACGTTCGCGCCTGCCTTGAAGGTGGTGCCTTTGTCCAAGAACGCGGCCAAAACCGACACGGGCGCGGTTACGGCAAATTTAGACGTGAAGAGTACCAATCTCGATGGCTTGCCGTTCACTGCTGGGCGTCGAGTAGTGGAACCAGATGCAATTGGCCATGCCGCACGCCAGGTTCGGTGATGATGGATTGTGAAAGCCGTTCCAGGCGACCAACATCGCCACGCAGCACCACGCTTTCCAGGCAGCGGTCATGGTCCAGATGGACATG
>JADFZD010000278.1 GCA_015232705.1 Magnetococcales bacterium
CAACGCGGAACAGCCAAGGCCATGATGGTCATCATCAAGCGCCCATCCCCTGGTGCTGCTGCCGCTGGTGCTTTCGTGGGTGTCGCACTCATGGTTCTGGACGTGGCAATCATCTTCATGGGGGCCAAGGAAGTCGTCCACCTTCTCCACTGACCGGGGGAAGAGGGCGTATTTCAGAGTTATCCACAACTTATTTTCTGCGACATCGGCGGGTGGTTGTCGCACGGGTGAACTTCGATGCTGCTCAGACCAACACTTCGCTGGTAGATTTTTAGTCTCTTTGCATCATTACCCTTTCATTTCAGTGGCTTGACCACATCGCCAAGCGTGCAGATAAGGTGAGGCAGCAGCACCGACCCGGCATCCGCCAAATAGGTTGCACCAATGCCTACCCGAGCGCCCCTGCGCCGCCGACACCTGGAAAGAAAGAGAATGCACATGACCACCGCCGATACCGCCGCCCGCCTCTTCGGTTCTGATCGCACCACCGCCATGCGGTTATCCTTGGGGGCCGCCCTTGCTCACCAGGAAACCGCTTATCTCTCGAACCGGGCCATTTCTCGGATGGTTGGATGTGGTGAAGCCACCGTTCGCCGTTACCGGAAGGTAGCCGAAGATATGGGTTGGTGGGTTCGATCAGGCGGGGCACCGCTCCGAAGATCGTTCACGTCCCCGAGACTTACGAAGGCGAAGCATTCACCGTCCTTGAAGACGTGCGCGACCTGATCGGAGAGGACAACAGCCCGGAGGCCGTTAACTTCCGCGCCCGTGCCAATGCCCTGCATACGCTGTTGGGAGACGCTGCCGACCGTAACGCAGTTCATTTCTTCCACACCGAGGCTATGAAGTTGGGGCGCGAGGTATTGAATTGGCGCGGCGATGTCTTTAGCTGTCTCTTCCAGTAGAGTTGATAATCCCCGCCAAGCCCCTGCCGGTCCTCCGGTGGGGGCTTTGTCGTTCATGGGGAAACACGGCCAAAGCCGGAATTGACCTCCCAAAAGGTGGGTTTGCCCACCCTTGTCACCAAGCCAGCCAGGGACTCGCTGGAGTCGATTGCAGCCCCGTGGGCTACTGACCCCACCAGCGCCAGCCCTTCGAGTCTCCAGCACCCCTTAAATCGACTCCCAGGGCCATTGGCAATTGGGTTGCACCAATACATGTGCAGGGTGGTTCCTGTCCGACTGTGGGCCGGGGTGGTGTGGGGTTGTGACCTCTCTGCACCACCCCAGGGTTGCCGAATTGCACGACCACAACCGACATGGAATTTCCCTGCTGTATCAATGCCTTGGAAATAGGTTGCACCAATACATGGGGCCGAATGATCACATATCTAAGCTTACCTTATGATGATGCATAAGGCTCAGCCTTGGTACACATGATGTTGTCATTTGGTTGCTTGGAAGATTCCACCTTGGTCTGACTAAGGTGGAGGTAAGGACGGAGTACCCGTACCACCTCCCCCAAGAAACAACCCATGCTGAACAGATGGAATGTCCTCTGCTGGACAGGGAGAACCCCTGGTGTCCAGAGGCTGACCATCACTTATCCCCTGCCTTCGTCTGTCACCATCCGTCTTCCTACTCGGTAGGTAGTCGGGTGGTATTTTGCCATTCTGTTAGGAACCACCATGAGCCACATCACCCCCGAACCGACCACCATCATTGACGACAAGGGCAACCGTGTCGTCCTCGTCCCCCTCTCGCTGAACCGTGGCTTTGCCAAGGTGGACGAGGCGGATTACCTCGCTGTCCAGGCCAAGGGCTTCAAGGGCGGCTGGTATCTGAATGTTCGCAAGACCAGTGATTACGTCATGGTCAACGACAAGAACACCGGCAACAACAACAAGACCGTTGCCCACATCATCATGAACCCGCCCCTGGTCAGATTGGTGGGGTCACCGTCCTTGAAGACCACCGTCTGGTGATCCTTCGGTTCCATGATCAGCAAATCCACCGGGGTGACATTGCCAGCCGGGGGCTTCACCAGGACACGGTCCTTGCGGTGCCCGAGGAACCAGTTGTTCACGACACCATGCCCACGGAGGCGGTCAAGGTCGGACTGGTCCACCTGGGCATGGCCCACGGTCTCGCCGTTGCCGGTGATCAGGGGAACGGAGACGGGAGAGGCGTCAGCCATTGGCGGCATTGGCCTCCACCAGGATCAGGTTGTCCCTGGTCAGGTTCAGCGGGTCACCATCCTTCAGGACAACCCGCTTGCCCTTGGGGGTCTTCATGATCAGGGCACAGACGGGGACGATCCGCTCATCCGGGGTGTGGACCAGGACGTTATCCCCACGGCACCCGAGGAACCAACGGGAGGTGCAGCCACCCCACAGCAGGTTGTCCAGGTCCTCCTTATTGATCCGAGCTTTCTTGCTGCGCTGGCCTTTGATGGAGACCAGGACGGAGACGACGGGGCCAAGTTCAGACATTGGCTTTCCCCAGGTTCTCAGCCTTCAGGGACTTG
>JADFZD010000279.1 GCA_015232705.1 Magnetococcales bacterium
AGCGAAGTATTCTCAAAAGACGCGAGAAATGCTTCTTTTGAAGAACGCGCTAAAATCAAAACCCTGGGAGATGAATCTCCCAGACCTTCACTTTTTTTACCAGTAAAAAAAACACATTCCAAGCTGGGTGCGGTTTAGAGTCTCAAGGGCCTTGCCCTTGAATCCCACCAGGGGCCATCGGCCCAAGAACCCCATCACACTTTCAAGAACCTTCGGTCCCCGACCCCACTCCCGCCCCTCACCGCTTCCCCTTGGCACCACCCTTCACCCGCGCCATCATCACCCCCCCCATCTCCCGCGCCAAATCCGCCAACGCCTGACTCATCGCCTTCACCATCGCATCATGATCATCCGCCTGCCCGGCACGCTTGACAATACGCGCATGACGCGTCTCCAACTGCCCACCTCGCCCGTCCAACAAAATCCAACGCGCCTCCAATACCACCTCACCCGCATCGTCCGGCTCAAACCGATGAATGCGCGTCACCACCCGAAAATCCGGCTCATCCTCCGAACGACCCGGCAATAGCGTCACCCGATCCGAATGCATCAGACGCGACAGATTCTCCATGGTAACCCGACCCATATCCTCCTTGAGATCACCACCCCACTGGTTCATCCGCTCCAGTTGCAAACGATTGCCACCCGCTCGGGTCACCATCTCCGGACGATTGAGATACTGCGGAATCTCCACCGGCTCCAACTCCACCACCAGACCCGCCTTTCGATCCGTAGCCAGGCCCCCCTCCTCCTGCCCGACCTGCGCCGTCAACAGGAAAAATCGGGTGGGCGGCGACCCGGACCCGGCACAACCGGCCAGAATCCCCGGCTGATCTGGGATCCTTTGAACGAGTCTAACGAGTCTCAAGCATGAGCCATCCTGATACCCCGCCTTCCTCCCCTGAAACCGAAAAGCCGACTGCCGCTCCCGCGATCCCCGTGGCAGTGGTCGAGACCCGGCGCGTCAATCTGCAGTTGGTATGGCTGATTCCTCTGGTCGCGATGCTGGTGGGTGCCTGGCTGGTCTTCAAAACCTGGTCCGAGGCCGGACCGGGGGTGGTGATCACCTTCAAGAGCGCCGAAGGGATCGAGGCGGGAAAGACCCGCATCAAACACAAGGAGGTCGAAGTCGGGGTGGTGGATTCGGTCACCCTGAGTCCGGACTTCACCCATGTGCGTGTGCATGCCGCTTTGGTCAAGGGGACCGAGCTGTTCCTGAACAGCGGCGCCAAATTCTGGGTGGTGCGACCGCGCTTGAGTTTGCGGGGTATTTCCGGACTCGGTACCCTGGTCTCCGGGGTACACATCGAGATGGAGCCGGGTCAGGGCTCGCCCAAGCGTGAGTATGTCGGATTGGAGTCGCCCCCTCCCTTGCGTGTTGGCGCTCCGGGAACCCGTTACATCCTGGAGGCTCCCACCCTGGGATCCCTGGATGTTGGTTCGACCATCTACTACCGCGACATCCAGGTGGGCGAGGTGTTGGGTTACGAACTCAACAAGGACAAAAAGGGAATCACCCTCTCCATTTTCATCCAGGCTCCCTACAATGCCCTGGTGCGTGATTCCACCCACTTCTGGGAGACCAGCGGGGTGGATCTGGTGGTGGATGCGGGTGGTTTCCGGTTGCGCTCCAGCTCCGTGACCCGACTGTTGATGGGCGGCATCACCTTCGACACCCCGGAGTCCCTTGACAGTGGCACCTTTGCCGCCGAGAACACCCGTTTTCCCCTCTACAAGAGCGAAAGCGCGGTCACCGAGGGTGCCTATACGCACAAGCTGACTTACGTGCTCTATTTCAAGGGGTCGGTACGGGGTTTGAGCATCGGGGCGCCGGTGGAGTTTCGCGGCATTCAGGTGGGCAAGGTGACCGACATCCGTCTGGAGTACGATTTCCAGGAAACCACGTTCCGTATTCCGGTGCTGGTGCAGATCGAGCCGGAACGGGTCATCGAATTTTCCAACAGTGGGGTCAAGACGATTCGCGAGGATGCCCCTCACGAGTTTTTGGAGACCCTGGTCAAGCGGGGTTTGCGGGCGCAGCTTAAAACCGGCAGCTATTTGACCGGCCAGCTGTTCGTGGAACTGGATCTCCATCCGGGCTCACCCATGAATCTGGCGGGCAGCGCGCAGACGCTTCATCCCGAGTTGCCGACCATTCCGACCAGTCTGGATGAGATCACCGCCTCGGTGACCCGTTTTCTGGACAAGATTCAATCTCTTCCTCTGGAGGGGATCGGCAAGGAGCTGCATGAGACCCTGAAGGGGACCAACCGTACCGTCAACTCTCCGGAGACGATGGAGACGATTCGTGCGGCGACCGCAGCCTTGACTGAGGCGCGTAACTTATTGAAAAATCTTAATCTACAGGTAGAGCCGATGGCCACGGGCGTCAAGGGGGTGAGTGGTGCGGCCACGGCCACTTTGCACCAGTTGGAGGAGACCCTGACCAAGGTGGATGGTTTGAT
>JADFZD010000027.1 GCA_015232705.1 Magnetococcales bacterium
GGCAACCAGCCATCCCAGACCGGCCTGACCGGCAACCAGCCATCCCAGACCGGCCAACCGGCTTCGAACGCAACCGCGCCCCAGGAGTCCCCTCCCCCGCCAGGCGTGGAGATCGTGGTGCTGAAAAAGGGGTGGGGCCGAATCCGCCGGGTGTTCGAGATCGCCGGGGGCGCGGGATGAGTGCCGCGTACCTCTCCGAAGATGGGACAGCGTGCCAGTCAAAGGCAGGCGCCTCCGGGGGTGGCAGAGCGATCCGTGGAAAGGCAGGCGCCTCCGGGCGGGGTGCGGCGCTTTTGACCGCCTTGTTGATCGTGGCCGTGGCCACGGCATTGGCCACCACGTTGTTGTCCGCGCAGCACCTGGAGATCCGCGCGAGCGGAAATCTGCTGGATCGGGATCAGGGCATGCAGTTCGCGCTGGGCGGCGAGGCGTGGGCCATGGGGATCCTGAACCGGGATGCGGCGGAGAGCCAATACGATCATCTCAACGAAATCTGGGCTGCAACCCCACCCCCTGTTCCGGTGACCGGCGGTACCGCCTCCGGTCGGATATTCGATCTGAACGGACGGTTCAATCTGAACAATCTGCTGCTCGATGGCAAACAGAGTCCGAACGATTGGGCACGGTTCGAGAGGTTGCTCAAGGTGGTAGGCATCGAGCCACGGGTGGCCTTTGCGGTCATGGACTGGATCGATCCGGACAACCTGGTCAGCGGACCGGGTGGGGCCGAGGAGGAGACCTACATCGGCAGGAAACCGCCCCATCGTTCGGCAAACCGGTTTTTCATCAGCACGAGCGAGTTGCGACTGGTGGCCGGATTCAACGACGAAGCGGTGAATCGGCTGTTGCCGTTCGTGACCGCCCTACCGGAACGGACGGAGCTCAATGTCAACACCGCGCCCGTGGAACTGCTCATGACCCTGGTCGAAAACATGACGCGCACCGATGCCCAACTGCTCGACGACAAACGACGCCAGGAGAGCGGTTACAAGAGTGTCGGTGCCTTTCTGGAGGTGCCGTTTTTCAAGGGGAAAACGGTTCTGTCCGGCGGATGGACGGTTCAGTCCCGCTATTTTTTGGTGGAGAGCGACGTCAAACTGGGTCGCAGTCGAACATTTCTCTCCAGCCTGTTGTTACGCTCCAACGGTTCCACCCAGGTGCTGCGTCGTCTGCGGGAAGGAGGCGCCAACCGGGGGTGAGAAGGGGGATCGCCCACCACGAATACGACGATATGGTGAATCTGGCGAACTCCTGATTGTTGTGTTGTGGGGAACCGATCATGCCCCGTCAAAACGAGGCGATGAGGCGCAGGAGCACGGTTCTGCCGGGAGCCTCGGGATGGGTGGTGGTCGGGGTTTGGGGCGCTTCGGCGATGAACTCCTGATACGACCTGTTGAACAGATTGGCGATCTCCATGGAAAAGCCCAGGTTTCTGGATGGCTGATAGCCACCATACAGATCGGTGGTGACGAATGACCCTCTGGGTCCATTCCTGTCCTGTCCGGTTCCGGTAGCCGCCTGACTGTCCGTGTCCCGTTTCGCGCCCACCCAGCGCAGATGGACTCCGCTGTTCCAGGGGGTCTCGCTTCCGAACAGATCCACGAACAGGTTGGCCTCCACGGGGGCCACCTGATACAACGGACGACGATCCGTAAGATCGCGTCCATGCTGACCGATCAGATGCACACGCAGGGCGAGCCACTCAAGGGCATTGTAGTGCATCTCTGCCGTCATCCCGGACAACACCGCATCCGCGTTCCGATAAATGAGACTGCCATCGTTGGCGATCGTGCCTGATTGACCGCGCGCATGGTCCAGGATGATGAAATCCTGGATGTGATCCGCGAAACCGGAAACCTCCACCCGGGAGGATCCCGGCGTTCCCCCGCGTCCGTAACGTGTGAAGCCGTGACGGAGCTGTTTGACGCCGATTTCAACCTTGTGATGCTTTTCCGCCTCCAACTCCGGATTGCCGATCTGCGCCAGCGCGCTGGTGCCGGTGTTGGCATAATAGAGTTCCGGCAGTTCCGGCAGACGGATGGTGCGCCGCAGATCGAAAAAAACCATGTTCTCCGGGGCAAGATCATACTCCAGCCGCGCCCGCGCGCCAATCTCATGCGCCGACTGGTCGGTATCGCCGGTAAATCCGTAATACTTCCGATAGAGTTCACGGGGGGTGATGTTGTAGATCGCTCTGGCAACCCCGGGAACGTTCGGTCGGATGTCGGCCTGCTCGATATCGGTCTGGCGCAGATCCGCACGAATGGCGGCCTCGATGCGCGCGCGGGTGAGATGCCAGCCGTGACCCGCCTCGATGGCCACCTGTTCGGCATGGGCGTCGGGCATGCGAATCGCGCTGATCTGGTTCGGACCGTACTCCCGCGCGAAGCGATCGGCGTCGTAGCGATCCCACCGCCCCTCAAGCGCGATCCAACTCCCCTCTGGCGAGGTAAGACGCGAAGCGAGCATCAGGGCACGGATATCCCCTTCCACCGCGATCTTGGTGTTGATCGGCGCGCGCAGCGAATGGTTGTCCGCATCCACCTCGGTATCGCTCCAGCTTGCCTTGAGATCGAGACGGTTGAATGGACCATCCAGGGGAATGGCCTCTCCCTGTAGCGCCAGATAGAGCCGTTCCAGGCTTGGGGCATCCAGACTGTAGTGCGGAGCCTTGGCATCCGTGATGCCATCCCGAATGACCACGCCTTGCAGCAGGGTTTTCTTGTCAGGGCTGCTTCGGGCGATCAGATATTCGGAATCGCGCTTCAGGCCGGTCTGGATCCGTTCGTCTGAGGCCGTGGTATAGCTGTGTTGCCACTCGTGACGCAGAGCCCCAGCCAGGGTGAGATCCTCCCAGACCGATTGAAAACGGGTTGCCGCCATGAACGTTCCAGCCAATCCGGATTGGGCAGAGACGCTCCATGGTTGCCTGGCGGCGATGATCTCTTCAAAGGCGGGATTCCAGGGTTCGACGGCAGGATGAGAGAAGGTCAGGGTTCCAGGAGCGTTCAGAACCTTGGAAAACGGAATGATTTCGGGAAAATCCTGGGCCGCGTGCCGTTTGAGGTTGCTGGGCAGTACAAACGAGTACGCGTCGCCGTATCCGGATTGGCACATGGACAGAAAAGCCAGCAGGGTTGCGCCGCACCGAATGGCTTGGCGCCCGACACCCCATGGGCTCGATATCGCAGGATGTCGGGACAGTCTGTTGGCTCGCGATGGAAATCCATGACCTCCAATCGACCTGGATCCGGAGCTGGGGGATGATTTCATGCACTGATCCATACGGTCACAGGGTGAAACGTAAAAAAGCGAGGTGGCGCCGGGCAGAGGCGTCAAGAGGTGCGTATGGCAACACCGTCTCAAGATGCCCGCCTGTTCCGTGGAGGACACACATGCCTTCACCTTGCCGGGTCTGGTCGTCGCTGGAGCGCTTCCACCCATACGACAAGACTGAAACCGCACCCATCACGGGATACGTCCTTTTCCAACAGGCCGCGAGCAAGATGTGGGAGTCGTTTCCAAAAAACGAAAACGACTCCCACGAAGGCGACGCTCAGCGCATTTTTCGCAAAAAACGCGAAAAATGCTTCTTTTGAAGAGTGAGCTAAAGTCAAAATCAAACCCCTGGGAGACGAATCTCCCAGACCCTCTCATTTTTTTCACCAGTAAAAACGACACATTCCAAGCTGGGTGCGGTTTAGGATCCGGACGCCTGCTCGCGTCACGATAAACATTACACGATTTTGCGGTCTCTGTCTCCTCTTCTCGGACATGGAAGGGTCCGTAAGCCAGTATTCCTTTACGCACGACCCAAGTCTGAACTCTCATGCGTCGATGCGCCAAGTGTCCCCTCTGGTTGGGACGCTGCAACCGAGGAGGATTCCGAGAGGATCATGGAATCAAGCCGGAAAGAGAGAAACGCGAGCGCCCGACGCAAGGCATCGGGATCGTGATCGCGCAAGAGGGCTTCGATCTCCCCATGGGTTTTCACCCAGACAGGATAGGCTTCGACCAACAGCGACATCCCCGCGCTGCTCAGGGCCAACCGTTGCTTGCGCCTGTCCTCGGAATCGATCTGCACGATCACCAGACCTCTTTTGATCAACGGTTTGAGGGCTGCCGTCAGGGTCGTCCGGTTCATGGAAAGCAGTTCGGCAACCTGCCCCATGATGGGCGGGGAGGGCCGATTGAGCGACATCATCAGTGAGAACTGACCGTTGGTGAGTCCCAAAGGACGAAAAACCTCGTCGAAACATCTCGCCAACGCCCGCGCTGCCCGTTGGGCATGCAGACAGAGGCAGGCGTCCTTGACCTGTAACGTCATCTGAAAGGGAAGGGAAGTTTTACTTGACATGGATCAATTATATTGATATCAACGTTTCAGATCAAGGTTCATACCGCTCCCGTTGTCCCGGCAGCGAAGTCGTGACGGTTGGCATCGTATCTCGTTGTATGACACTCAGCCTACCACCAACGATATAAAGGGAAATGACACCGACGCGGAGCACTCTTGGGGATCAAGTCCCCCGTTTTTTTTCATCGTCAGGAGAGATTTTATGGAAGACAAGGAAAAAATCATTCTGGATGCCATGGAAAAAGCCGGTAAGCCTCTCAAGGGGGCCGAGGTGGCAGGACTCACAGGTTTGGATCAGAAAGAGGTCGGAAAAATCCTTTCCGGGATGAAAAAGGCGGGAAAAGTCGATTCTCCGAAAATGTGTTACTACGCTCCGACGAAGTGATGGCTGTTCTGAACCTGTCCAGGCCGGCGCTCCGGTCTCGGTGACCCTGGATTCGTTGAACCATACATGGAGATGTCCTGATGAAGGTCGAACCGTATCTGTTTTTTGAAGGCCGTTGCGATGAGGCCATCGCCCTGTACCGCGAAGCGGTGGGTGCCGAGGTCACGTTTCTCACGCGCTACCGGGACAGTCCAGAGCCTTGCCAAGAGGGGCAACTGTCTCCGGATGCCGTGATGCACGCCAATTTGCGTATCGGCGATTCCATGGTGATGGTCTCGGATGGGATGTGTCGTGGCGATGCGGCGTTTCAGGGATTCTCGTTGACCATCTCCCTGAACGACGAGGACGAAGCCAGGCGCATGTTCACCGCCCTTGGGGAGGGTGGTCAGGTGATCATGCCTTTGGGCAAAACCTTCTGGTCCCCCTGTTTCGGGATGATGAAGGACCGTTTCGGCGTGACATGGTTCATCCTGGTCCATCCCCCCGGTTGCGCCGAAGCCTGTTGATCGCGGGAAAACCCTGTTGACGAAAAGGAGACTAAAGATGTCATGGATCGCGCTTCAACCCATGGAAACCGCCACGGGAAAGACACGGGAGATCTACGAACTGGTGGCAGGCATGATGGGTCGGGTTCCGGAGGCGATGCAGTTGTTTGGCCACAGCCCGATTCTGATGGAATACATGAACACCCGCTTTGCCTATTTTCATGGTCAGCAGCAGGATCTGACACCAGAACTGATGCGCTGGATTCTGTTTTTGAACGCCAGGCGCAAAGCGTGCGTCTACTGCATCGATTACAACAAGGGGCAACTGCTGGCATCCGGCATTTCGGAAGAGATTCTGGAGGCCGCCGCCCAGGATCCTCAAAGCACGCCCTTGCCGGAAAAGGAAAAAACTATGCTCCTTTTCGTGTTGGATGCCGCCCGTGACGACAAATCGGTCACCCAGGAAAAAATCGACGCGGTGCGTCGAGCCGGTTACAGCGACGCGGCCATCTTCAATGCCATGGAGTTTACCGCCTTCGCCACCTTTTCGGACACCCTGCTCAACGTCTTTCAGGTGGAAAGCTGACCCCTGCCAGAGAATGACGACAGGCTGACCGACAGGGGTCATTCCCCGCGACGGGAAACCCGACCCTGGCCAGACTGTAAACCGACCCTGGCCAGACTGTAAACCGCCGGATGGCGCTGCTTTGGCTTGCGATGGTTGGGGCGTCCCCTCCCCTGGTCCTCCCCCTTGCGGGAGTGCCAGGGGAGATTGCACGGTTGGGGATTCCAGGGACAGGATCACCCCACTGGCACCAAAAATCACTCCGTGCGCGCCAGGCGCAGACCGATACTCATATGACGGTTGTCCGGGGTGCTCCAGCCGCGATCCGCCGCGCGCAGGTTGATCCCCTTGTCGTACCATGACCCTCCACGCAGCACACGCATGCCGCTGGCATTGTCCTGACAAAGCGGATTCTTCGGCTTGGGAGACAATTTGGCATAAAACTCGGCACAATACCAATCCGCAATCCACTCCGAAACATTGCCGTGCATGTCGAACAGACCCCAGGCGTTGGGCGGAAACTGCGCCACCGCCGTGGTGCTGTGACGAAACACCCCTTCGGGATGGAGTACGCTCTGATCGCGGAAGTTGGCCCACTTCTCCGCATCGATCTGCGTCCCGAAGGCATACGGGGTATTCGTACCGGCACGTGCCGCATACTCCCACTCCGCCTCGGTGGGCAACCGGAACCCTCCATCGCCCATCTCATTGAGCTTGCGGATGAAATTCTGAACATCCCACCAATTCACCTGCTCTACGGGATGGTGCTCGCTCAAGGCAAAATGGGCCGGATTGCTCCCCATCACCTGCAACCACTCCCCCTGGGTCACCTCATGCCGTCCCATCCAAAAGCCGCCCAAACACACCTCATGTCGCGGCCCCTCGTCAATATCCCGTCCAGCCTCTCCCTCGGGACTTCCCATCCAGAAACAGCCTCCCGGAAGATGCACGAAGGGCATGCCGGAAAAATCATGCATCTCACCCTTCTCGCCAGCATGCAGCGCTGTCGCGATCATCCATCCCAAAACCAACACCACCCCCCATGCCGCCCGACGCATCGCTTCATCCCCTTTGCCGCAAGAATGCCAACAAGGCCTCCTCGGACATCGGCCTGCCGTGAAAAAATCCCTGCACCTCGTTGCACCCTTGCCCGTGCAGAAAATCATGCTGCGGTCGGGTCTCCACCCCCTCGGCGATCACCGTCAATCCCAGACTGTGCGCCAGGGCGATCACTGTGCGGATGATCGCCGCATCCTCCAGATCCTCCACGCAGTTGCGCACAAAGGATTGATCGATCTTTAAATTGTCGATCGGAAAACGCTTGAGATACTTCAACGACGAAAAACCGGTGCCGAAATCGTCGATGGAGAGCCTGACCCCCACCTCGGATAGGGATTTGAGCTTCACCAGGGTCTCCATCGCATCGCCCATGGCGATGCTCTCGGTCAATTCAAGTTCCAACAGGGTGGCGTCCAGACCACTCGCCTGCAATGTTTCGGTTACCCGATCCACGAAATCCGGCTGTTCGAATTGAATGCCGGAAAGATTCACCGCCACCCGAAACGGACGAATCCCGGAGGCAAACCAGCGGGTGGCGCGACGGCAGGCCTCAGCAAGCGCCCAATTGCCCATCGGAATGATCAGTTTGGTCTCCTCGGCCAGAGGAATGAACTCTGCGGGAGCGACCATCCCATATCCCGGACGCCTCCAGCGGATCAACGCCTCAACCCCGGCCAACCCGCCGCTGGAGAGATCGATCTGCGGCTGAAAATAGAGATCAAACTCCTCGCGATCCAGGGCCATGCGCAAACTCGCCTCCATGCGCATGCGCGCCAGGGCATGGAAGTTCATCTCGTTGCGGTAAAACTGAAAATTGTTCCTGCCGCACTCCTTGGCATGATAAAGCGCCGCATCGACATTCTTCATCAGGGTTTTGACATCCGCACCATCCAAAGGATGCACGCCGATGCCGATGCTCGCACCCACGAAAAACTCCACTTCGTGGATCACCATAGGCACACGCATCGCCACCAGAAGGTTATCCGCCAACTGCGCCACCGATTGGGAATCCTCGGTCTTGGAGAGGATCACCGCGAACTCGTCTCCGCCCAGACGGCTCAAACTGCCGCGTCCACCGAGAATCGTCCCCAACCGGCGACTCACCTCGACGATCAGCGCATCCCCGACATCGTGTCCCATGGTCTCGTTGACCACCTTGAAGCGGTCCAGATCCAGCTGCAACACCCAAACCATGGAACCCACCTCACGCGCCTCATCGAGCACGAAACTCAACCGCTCGTGGAACAAATGGCGGTTCGGCAGGCCGGTCAAGGCGTCGTGACCGGTGACATAAAGCAGGTTCTCCTGGGATTCGCGCAGCTCGGTCAGATCGGAAAAGACCGCGATGAAATGCTCGACCTGTCCGCCCGGCGTATACACCGCCGAGATGTTGGCCCACTGCGGATAGATGGAGCCATCCTTGCGCCGGTTGCGAAACTCCCCCTGCCACTGGCCGTTGGCATGCAGATCCTTCCAGAGCTTTTCGTAGAACTCGGGCGGATGCAGACCCGATCTGAGCAGACTCATGCGCTGCCCGAGCACCTCGTGAGAGGCGTAACCGGTGATGCGTGTGAAGGCCGGATTCACCGACCGGATCACCGCATTGGCATCCGTGACCACGATCCCTTCGCTGGTGTTGTCGAAAACCCGTGCAGCCAGCAAAAGCTGATGGCTGGAACGGGAGTTGTCCAACAGATAGTGCACCCGATTGCGCAGGATCGCCCAGTGAATCGGCTTGGTGATGAAATCGGTGGCTCCGGCCTCGAAGGCCCGATCCACCGATTCGTCGTCGTGGAGACCCGTGATCATCAACACCGGCACATGCTTGGCATCCGGACGGGCCTTGAGCAGTCGGCAGGCCGCGAAACCATCCATTACCGGCATTTTGGCATCCATCAGCACCACGTCCGGGATCTCGACATCCAACGCTTCGGAGACCTGCGATCCGTTCGCCAACGCGCGCACCACATAGCCCTGCTTCTCCAGAAAACGACTCAGCATGATGCGGGTGACCGGATCGTCGTCCACGACCAAAAAGAGTGGGATGCGGGCCAATTCCATCGTCTTCTAGCCTCGTGAGCCGTCAAGTTCGGCAAACGGACACACCGGCTCGGGTGTCAGTTCGAGCAGTTCCGCGGAATGGGTGTCGTCATCGTAGATCATGGCCGTGGCACGTTTGCCAAAGCCGTGCAGCGAACCGGGATTGAGCACCAGGGTCGCACCGCGTCGCTCGTTGACCACGCGATGGGTGTGTCCGGTGACCACCAACCGATAGGCGCCGCTGGCGATCAACGCATCGCGCAATCCCGAGGTGGTGCCGTGATAGAGCGCCATGCGACCCATGCCCCCCGGTGCATCCAACTCCAGAAACTCCCCTTCGAGCCGTCCGTGGATCTTCGTCATGGTACGCATCAGACCAGCCCGCTCGCCATCGTTGTTGCCGAACACCGCCGCGACCTCAAAACCGTTCATCGCCAGTATGGTCGCCGGACAAACGATATCCCCGGCATGCAGGATGCGCGTCACACCCCGCTCGCGAAACCGCGCCAGCGCGCGCGCCATGTGCTCCATATGATCATGGGAGTCGGAAATGACACCAATCTTCATAGATCCATCTCCCATCGTATCACAACCATAGATTCAACCGGCTCTCAACCCGCTCACCAACCCGGCAGCCGTCCGTGCTCCCGGATCTCCACCCTTCCCTGACCATCCATGGGTCCAAGCACCCGCAACAGATTTCCGGCGCGCGTATCGGAGGCATCGCGCGCCGCCACATGGCCGCGCCCTCGATAGCTCCCGTCCGGCTTCAATCCAAAGGTCAAACGCACCTGCCAGGGTCCGGCGCGATCCTGCACCCGCAGCAGCAGCCCATGCCCTTCGTCCGGCTGCAACGTCCCGGTCAGATCGCCCAGATCCACATTCAAGGGCGAGCCGACGTGCAATCCGCTCCCCGTACCATGCCCCTCTGCCGCACGCACCCCGGTCTGCGCCACCACCAGACTTTCCAGATGCCCGGTGACCCGTCCGCGACTGCCAGGCGGAATCATTCCCACCACCCCGCGCAGCGCTTCGACCTCGGCCTCGACCGTCACCCCGGAAGCAAACAGCGCCGAAACCCCTTCCAGGCCGGCACGACCCGCCGCATGCCACGCCGCACCAGGGGCCCCCAGGGTGAAATCGACCGCCAGACGACCCGGCAACGCTTCGGGCGCCACGCGCCAGCGTCCCGCGCCAAGCGTCGATGCCCCCAACCTCAGCGCGGCAAAGCCGCCTGACCAGATCGTACCCGACACCCCTTCCATCCGCACCCACGGGATCCACCCCGCCACCCGCCCATAGGCCCAGGAGGCCGGCATCTTCATCCCCAAAAACAGCAGGTAGCAGAACAGACCAAACAGAAGTTGCCCGCGCCAGCCACGCCAAGGGTTTCGGGAGAGGCCTTCCATGCCATCACCCCATGCCCCCGATGCGCATCCGTCCAACCAGGCTCCGACACAGGATCCAACGATGGGACGACGAACCACCCCATCCCCAGGCCCACAGCGGCTCACGGGTCAGGAGCAAACAGCCCCTCATCGTCCCGCGCCACGCGCCGCCCCGGAACGCTCCGGCCAGGCAAGTCCCACCCGCGCGCGCACCTGTCCGGGCGTCTCCTCGCGATCCAGGGTGATGTTCTCCACGCGCGCACCATGCCGGCTCGCCATCCCCTCCAACCAGATCATCAACCCTTCGAACGAGACCTTCTCGAACCACAACCGCACCCGCCCCTCACCCTCCGGCTCCACACGCCGCAACGCTGCCCCCAAGCCCTGCTCCTTGGCAATACGATCCGCCAGCGACAACAACGACTCATCGGGCCGACTCTCCTTGCCGAGCGCTGCCTGACCCGCCCCGACAGCCCGCAAACGGACCACCTCCACGGCAGAACGTTGCATCTGAGCAAGCGTCTCGGCACGCCCCTCGACGAACAGGCGGCGTCCCTCCAACCACTCCAGTGCCGGTGACACCACGAACGACTCGATCAGCACCGCCGCCACCAGCAGACCTCCCCCCAGCACCATGTGCCGCTCACGCCTGCCCAGCGTGGCGAGCCATCGTCCCGGAAACCCCAACCACACCCGCACGCTCATGGCGACTCCACTCTCAAGCGGGCCGATATCCCATCACCCTCGCGATTGGCCGACAAAATCGCCACCACCAGGCTCTGGCTCTCCATCCGCTTCTTCACCTGATCCAACCGTTGCAGATCCGGCAACCGCAAAGCCATTTCCAACTTACCCTCGGCATACCGCACCCCGTTGACCAGCAATTGCGGGGTGTCGCGCAAGGCTGCGCCCGCCCGTCCAAACAACGATAAAAAGCCTTTCTCCCCCTCGGCGTTCGTGCCACCTCCCTGCCCGCGCAGCGCCTCCAACTGCTGATTCATCTGCACCCGCGGATTGACGATCCGCTTGACCTCCGGAAAACTCTCGCGAAACACCCGTTCAATGGCCTGATCCAACGCCACGGCACGCTCGTCCAGTCGCATGACCTCCCATCCGCTCTCCCCAATCCGCAACGCCAGCCACACCAAAGCCAGAGCCAGCGTAGGACGCAGCGCCCGCACCACCCCGGCCAACTGACCGCTGGGGGCAAAGCCTCCCTGAGCCAGATCCAAACCGTTGCCCGGACGATCCCCCAAGGCCAACAATGTCAGGGGATCTCCCTCCAGGGTACGCCACTCGATGGGCAGATCCAGACCAGACAATTCCGCCTCGCCAACCACACCCTCGCCGCGCCAGACAATCAGCCGCCTGGGTGGCTCGCCAACCGCCGCCTCCAAGGCCAAACGCAGGGCAAACGTCAGGTTTCCGGCATCGATCGCCCACCCCCGATACGCTCCCGCACGCAACAAAACCCGCTCCGAAAGCAGCAGCAGACTCCAGGCGCCCGGCTCCAACGGCAAAAGCAACGGTTCCGGAATCACCGCCTCCGGGGTGATCCCCACCGCTCGCGCCTGCCCCATCCACTCCGCCATCAGACGTTCGGCCACCACCGCCACCGGCATGCAGCCATCGGCCTGACGCGGACCGGCCGCAAAATGCAGGGTTTCGACCGATACAGAGAGCGACTCTTCCAAAAGATAGGGTAACGCCTTCTCAAGTTCCCGCGACGAGGCACGCGGCGGCATGACCCGCGTCAGCAGCACCTCCTCGCCAGGCACCACCAGCACCACGCGCCGCCCCACGGCTCCGGCGACCCGCGCCAGAGGCTCGCGCCGCACTGTACGTGCGCCCTCCCCAGGTCGGGTCCAACCTACCAGACCCTCCCGATCCGGAGGAAACCCGATGAGCCACCGCTCACCCATCGCTTCGCCCACCTTTCTCTTGATCACACCCACAAGACACACAAAACCGCGCGCCAGGAGACCGCTCCCTCACCTCTTGGAGCTGCCAAGACCGATC
>JADFZD010000280.1 GCA_015232705.1 Magnetococcales bacterium
CGCCAGATAACGGCTGTAGCGGGCCAACAACACCTTGCCGGGCAGCTGGTCACCCACGCGAATGCCGTCAACGGCCATCTCGGGACGCTTGGCCATCATGGCGGCATCCACGGTGAACAACTCCTCCATGATCGGCGCCGGACCCTTTTCCAGAGCCAGATCCACACCACATTCGTAACCAATGATCGCCATTTCCCGCGAAACCACTTCGGTAAAACGGACCGAGGCCGCATCGCCATAGGTCATGTTGAGCATGACGATGGTCGAACCCAAACCCATGAACCCCATACCGTGACGCCGCTTGCGGGCGATTTCGGCGGCCTGGGGAGGCAGGGGCAGACCATGAATCTCCACCACGTTGTCGAGCATGCGGGTAAAAACCTGCACCACCTCGCGGAAGCGCGCCCAATCGAAGGCTGCCCGGTTGGTGAACGGTTCACACACGAAACGGGTCAGATCGATCGATCCGAGCAGACAGGCCCCATGGGGCGGCAAAGGCTGCTCACCGCACGGATTGGTGGAACGGATCTCCTCACAGAACCAGTTGTTGTTCATCTCATTGACCTTGTCGATGAGAATGAACCCAGGTTCGGCATAGTCGTAGGTGGATGCCATGATCAGATCCCACAAACGCCGGGCCGGCAGACGACGATAGACCCGACAGGCCACCTCGCCCCGTTCGTTGACCCGGTAGGGCGCGTCGGTCACCGGCCAGGGACGATAGACCAACTCGATGGCAGGATCTCCCAGTTCGCGGGCATTGGCTGGAAATACCAGCTCCCACTCCCGATCCTCCTTGACCGCCTCGATGAAAGGGGTGGTGATCAGACAGGAGAGGTTGAACTGACGCAAACGGCCATCTTCGCGCTTGGCGCGGATGAAATCGAGCACATCGGGATGGGAGATGTCGAAGGTGGCCATCTGCGCGCCACGTCTTCCGCCAGCGGAGGAGATGGTCTTGCACATGGCGTCGAAGATGTCCATGAACGACAACGGACCCGAGGTGCTGGAACCGGCTCCGGCCACATAGGCCCCGCGCGGACGCAGCGTGGAGAATTCATAACCGATGCCGCAACCGGCTTTCAGGGTAAGCCCGGCCTCGCGTACCATGTCGAGGATCTGCACCATGGAATCGCCCATGATGCCGGATACCGTGCAGTTGATCGTGCTGGTGGCCGGCTTGTGGGCGCCAGCCCCGGCGTTGGAGACGATGCGTCCACCAGGAATCGCCCCCTGACGCAACGCATCAAGAAAACGTACTTCCCATTCGGCCCGTTTATCGGGGGATTCGATCTCTGCCAGGGTGGCAGCCACGCGTTTCCAGGTATCTTCCAGATTCTTGTCCACCGATTCGCCCGTGGAGGTCTTGAGACGATACTTGCTGTCCCAGATGGCCAGAGAGGCAGGTTGCAGATCAATGCCCGTTGGAGGACAAGGGCTTGTTTTTGCAAAATCTTCGGTGGTCATGCGTGGATTCCTGATGCAAAATTTTTAAGAAAAACAATTGATTAATGCGAATGCCCACTCTATCACGAATGGGTTCGACAAGGAAGGAAGAACTGTTTCGCAAAGCGTGCGAAGGCAAAATTTTATCTTTTTTTAATTTGCATTCAGAGCAATTGATGTTACCATACATTTATTTAATCGTATCCATTGCCGGACACCCTCTCCGAGCATCTCCGAACCACCGCACCGAAAGGAACCTCTCATGACTCCCTCGCGCGTTTGGAAACTCTCGTTCGTGTTCATGCTGTTATCCTGTCTGATCCCGATCGGCGTTGTGCAGGCTCAGCCGGTCAACATCACCAAGGATCTTGATAAATTCACGGTCAAACATGGCAAACGGCAGATCACGGTCTCACGCAATCAGGATATCCGAGCCGTAATCGAACCCGATTTCGCCAAAGTCGCTCGCAACTGTCCGCCGTTCTGCATCCAACCCATGGAGGCCGCGCCAGGGGTCACAACCATCGGCGAGTTGGAACTGATCGATTTCATGATGCACGAGGTCAATCAGGAAACCGGCCTCCTGGTCGATGCCCGCACCCCGGATTGGCATGCCCAGGGGGTGATTCCCGGATCGATCAACATCCCCTATACCGACATCTCTCCCTCGATGGGGGCCAACCCCATGGAGATCGAACGGGTTCTCAAGCCACTCGGCGTGATGACCAAGGATTCGGGCGCCCTCGATTTTTCCAAGGTGAAAAAGGTGGCCATCTGGTGCAACGGTCCCTGGTGCGGACAGTCCCACGCGGCCATCAGCGGATTGATCGAACTCGGATTTCCGGCAAACAAGATTCTTTACTACCGGGGTGGCATGCAGATGTGGAAGCTCTTTGGCTTCACCGTGGTTCCACCCGCCGAAGAGATGTGATTCGTGTGACGATTCACGATCCGTAATGATTCAGGACCCCCAACAGTCAGCGGGGGCCAGGGTCCATGGCCCCCAGACCCTTGC
>JADFZD010000281.1 GCA_015232705.1 Magnetococcales bacterium
TTATCAACGTCATCACTCCTTGGCGCCATTCTTGGCGGGAGCAGCAGCCTTCTTGGACGCATCCTTGGACGCATCCTTGGATGCACCATTCGCATCCTTTTTGGCGGCATCCTTTTTGGCAGCATCCTTCTGGGCGGCATCCTTTTTGGCGGCATCCTTCTTGGCCTTCTTTTTGGCCTTCTTCTTCTCTCCGTCCTTTTTGGCCTTCAGATCCTTTTTCGGAGACTCTTTGGTGGCGGCGGGCTTCTTGGCCGCATCCTTCGGGGCATCCTTGGCGGCGGGCTTCTTGGCCGCATCCTTCGAGGCATCCTTGGTGGCGGCAGGCTTCTTGGCCGCATCCTTTGGAGCCTCCTTGGCTGCATCCTTGGATTTGTCGCCGGACTTGGAACCCTGGGTGAACTTGCCCTGGCCGCTCATCTGATTGTTGGCAAAATCACCCACATACTTATCGCCGTTCGGGTAGACGAAAGTGCCTTTGCCGTCCATCTTGTTGTTCTTGTACTCGCCGGTATAAACACTGCCATCTGGATAAGTGAACTTACCCTGGCCGTGGATTTTACCGTTTTTGTAGTCGCCAACATACTTGCTGCCATCCGAATAGATATACGTGCCTTTGCCGTTCACGCAATCACCGGAGACACACCGCTCCTGCTGAGCCAAGGCCGAGGCCGAAGAGCCCAAAAACAGGATGACGGCCAAACATGCTCCCCAAAAAGTTCTCTTCATTTTTGTTGCTTCCTTGGTAAGTGACATGAAAATGAAAAAAAAGCCGCAGCAATTCCAACCATACTGACAAGCATGCCGAAGAGGTGCCCCACCCCCATTATGATGGGGTGACACGCGCTTGGGGCGCTCCATGGTCATGCCAGCAGATGAGGTCGCGACGCCAGTCGGCGAACGAAAACGATTTCTGGATTTCCATAATATGCCAGTCACCGCCTCGTTGCCAACCCTTTTTCTTGGCTCAGGTCAACTCTTGAGGATCATCGCCTTCAGACGGATCAGATCGGCACGCCTGCCCAGACAGACCAGCAGGTCGTGGGAGGCAAAACGGTAATCCGGTGGCGGATTGAACAAGAGTTTCTCGCCTGGACGCTGCACGGCCATCACGTTGCAGGAAAAGCCGCTGCGAATCGCCGAAGTCCCCAAATGCAAGCCATGCAACTGGGATCCTGGAGGAATGCGCACCGATTCGGTCTCCAGTTCGGCCAGCGAGCGGGCTGCCCGGGCATGTTGCCCCAACTCCTCGGCGAGCGCCTCGATCTGTTCAAGTCGCCCAAGACAGATCAACACATCGCCAACCCCAAATCGCATCGACGGACGGGGTGTGAACTGTACGTTCGCGCCTTGCGCCACCACGGCCACCACCATCAGATTGAACCGTTCGCGGAGTTGCAACTCCTGCAAGGTCACCCCTTCCAGAATCGAACCGGCATTCACCACGAATTCGGTCAACTCCTGTCCTTCGAGGGGATTGCTGGTGGCCTTCATGGCCGAGGCTCGTTTCAGACGGACCAGATCATCCCTTTGCCCCAGACAGATGATCATATCCCCAGACTTGAGGATATGGCTCGCCTGAGGATTATAGGTCATCCCCTGCCCCTCGGAGATGATCCCCACCACGATGACATCGAAACCATGGCGCAGATCCGAATCCCGCAGCGAGGATCCCACGAAGATCGAACCCGGACGGATGTTGATCTCATCCATTTCGAATTCGGAGTGGGTTTGATCCAGGGCCAGTCGCAAAAACTGCAACGCCCCTGGTCGCAAGGCGGTCTGGGCCATCTGATGCCCGGCGTTCTGGAACGGCAACACCACCCGATCCGCACCCACCCGCTGCAACCGCTGCTCGGAGGTGTGCTGTCCCCCGCAGGCGACCACGAAACATTTGGCGTTGATCTCGCGCACGATCAAAATGATGTAAACATTGGTCGCCTCATTGAGAATGGCGATGATCACTCCGGCAGCACGTTCCAACCCCACCCTGGTCCAGGTCTCCTGCAGGGTGACATCCCCCTGAATCGCGATCCACCCCTCGCGGATCGCCCGGTCTACCTTTTGCTGATCGTTGTCGATGGCCACAAAGGGTTTTTTTTCGTTGTGCAGGCTCTGACAGGCCACAATCCCCAGGGCATCGAGTCCGCACACCACGAAATGGTTGCGCAACCGTTCGATCTGCCGTTCCATGTGAAACTCCTTGAGGTTGAACAACCGATCCGTAAAGACCGTCACCACCAGCGAGGTCATGAGAACCGTGACCGACATGCCGGTCAGAACCCCCACGGAGGCGATAATCCGCCCCACCTCGGTGACCGGGGCAATATCGCCATACCCGACAGTGGTAATGGTGATGATCGCCCAATAGACCGCCGCCCCCAAGGTCGCCACTTTGTCGTTGACCCCGTGCTCGGCCAGAAAGAA
>JADFZD010000282.1 GCA_015232705.1 Magnetococcales bacterium
TTATGTTTTTGACTTTGCTTTTGTTTTTGGCGCGCCTTTAAAAAAAGCGATTTTCACGTTTGTTGTGAAAATCGCTTGCGCGCGGCCTTGGAACAGGAGTCGTTTTGCGCCGTTGGCAAAACGACTCCTGTTCGCCTTGCATCAAACAAAGCCGCCGAAGGCGGCCATATCCGCCGCGAACCATTCGCCGTGAATCGTTGCCAGAAGGCGGCAACGATTCACGGCACATATATGAGCGCGCGCTGCGCATTTTTTCGCAAAAGACGCGAAAGAAAGCTTATTATGTAAAGCGCGCGCAAAGCAAAAGCATAGAGAAAATTAAAAAAATCAAAGTCCCAAGGGCTTTTCCCTTGGATCCCACCAGGGGCCATTGGCCCCCGGACCCCGTCAGTTTGACCCTGACTCTCCTCAACGTTTTCCATTCCGTCCTCAAACGAGCCATCCATGCTGATCGCCCACCTGATCCATCGTCTCGACATCGGCGGCCTGGAAAAGGTTGTCGCCAACCTGGTCAATCACCTACCCCAGAACCAATTCGATCACGCCGTCATCAGCCTGACCGAAATCACCGCCTTTCAAAAACAACTCCACCACCCGCGCGTTACCTTTCATGCGCTGCACAAACAGCGAGGACAGGATCCGGCAGTCTGGTGGCGCTACTGGAAATTGCTGCGCCAACTCAAACCCGACCTCGTGCACGCCTGCAATCTCGCCACTCTGGAGGCCGCGATTCCCACCCGACTCGCAGGAGTCAAACGGTTCATACACGCCGAACATGGGCGCGACAGCCACGACCCGGATGGCACCAAACAGAAATATCTGCTCCTGCGCCACTTCCTGATCCCCTGGGTCGATGGCTTCGTGCCGGTCTCTCGCGACCTGCATGACTGGATGCTGCATACCGTGCGCATCCCGGCAGATAAAATCCATCCCATCGTCAACGGCGTGCAACTGCCGCCACTACCCAAACGATCTCTCGAAACACGCCGCCCGTTCACCGTCGGACACGTCGGACGCCACTGGCCGATCAAGGATCCACTGAACCTCATCGAGGCCTTTTTTCAGTTGCGCCGCTCCTTTCCAGATACCCCGCTCCGCCTGATCATGGTGGGCGACGGTCCGGAACGACCCGCCATCGAAGCGCGTATCGCCCGCTATCACCTGGATGACTCGGTGGAACTGGTTGGGTGGCAAAACGATGTGCAACCCTTCTGGACACAGTTCGATCTCTTCGTGCTTCCCTCCAAAGCCGAAGGCACACCTCTCACCATCCTTGAGGCCATGGGCCAGGCCCTGCCCGTGGTGGCCACCCGCGTCGGCGGGGTGGGGGATCTGGTGGTGGACGGCCAGACCGGACGACTCGTGCCACCCCATGATCCCCTCGCCCTGGCGGACGCCATCGGCGATTACCTTTTCGATCCGGTACGCTGCTGGGTCCATGGTGGCGCCGGTCGGGAACGGGTGGCCGAACTGTTCTCCCTGGAACGGATGATCGCTGCCTACCAGACACTGTTCTTGGGAGGTTCGGTTACGAATGAACAAGAATTTTGACAATTCTCTTTTTGATTTTTTACGAGAGAATGGCTATCCTGCCAAAATCCGATATTCCAAGGTCGCATGAACCAACCTCTGTCCGCGAGGGCAGGAGAGATCGAGCATGACCCCATCTTCCGACGAAACGCCACCGATCCCGCATGCGGATGATACACCATCCGATTCGACGACCCCGACTCCGGTCACACCCCAGGACGCACGCCGCCGCCGGCTGCTCAAGGGGTTGATCGGTATCGGCACGGCGGTTCCGGTGATCTTCACCCTGCAACGCAGCGGACGGGCAACGGCCTTTTTCGGTAGCAACCAGGCCTGTTTGAACAATATGGACGATGCCACCACCGTGGACGAAGCCTGTCAGGCTCTTTCCGATGACAAGGTGCGTATCAATCGCAGCCTGTTTTTTGACGACATGGGCAGTGGAAATACCTGTGACCGAACCACCATGACCGGTGGCGCATCCGTTGGAACAGATCAATGTCTGGTCTATTATCATCCAGATAGCGGCTGGTTTGACTATGCAAACAGCTGCTCCAACAGCTATGGAAAAGCCACCGGTTACAAGGTGATGACCTATACATGCTGGACCTCCCTCCATAACACGCCGGGTTCCACGAGTGGTATATCTGGAGCGCCTCAATGATCTTTCCCATGCCAAACCATGGGCGCTGGGTGGCTTGTGATGACGAGCCATGGCTCGTGGAGCGATTCGGCGAAAGTCATATCCTTTTCAATACCGCTTCCAACGACACCCATGTTCTCAACGAGTTGGCCATTGTCACGCTCGAAGCGTTGCGTGGCGTTCCGGCCACGCTTTCCGAGTTGCTTGTCCGTCTTGAACTCGATCCGAACGACGTCGAGGTTGCCCAGGCCTATCCGCGTTTGCTGCGCGAGTTGGA
>JADFZD010000283.1 GCA_015232705.1 Magnetococcales bacterium
TCGGCGGTAAGCGGTCCCGCTTTTTGCAGAATGGCATCCGGTACACCGATTTTGCCAATGTCGTGCAACGGGGCACAGCGCACCATCAGGGTGATCTCAGCCTCCGACAATCCCAGGTTGTCGATGGTGCGCAGAGAATTGGCCAATTGTCGCACATACTCTTGGGTACGCACGATATGGTGTCCAGTCTCCGGATCACGGATCTCGGCAAGCTGGGCCAGGGCACGAATGGTGACGGTCTGGATCCGTTCGTTTTCCGCCATGCGAAGGTTGACTTCGCTCTCCAGCCAGTGATTCTGATTGGCCAGTCGGTCTCGCGCCCGTTTCAGCTCCAGTTGCAATTTCACCCGGGCCAGCAGTATCGGCGGAATGATCGGCTTGGTGACATAATCCACCGCACCGACGGCCAGACCGCGCAATTCGGCGTCCGAGCCATCCAAGGCGGTGATGAAAATGACGGGGATTTCACGGGTTTTCGGATTCTCAAGCAACCGGTCGAACACCTGGTAGCCATCCAGATCCGGCATCATGACATCCAGCAGAATAAGATCGGGCTTGGGATCGCTGACGACAATGCGCAGCGCCTTCTCACCGGATGTCGCCGCGCGCACTTGGTAGAATGGAAGCAACAATTCGCTGATGATGGCCAGGTTTTCGGCCAGATCGTCAACGATCAGCAAGGTTTCCACGCCCTGCGTCACAGGGTCGGACATGTCATATGCTCCATACGATCACTTTGAATGCGTTTTCCTGAGTATAACGACTGGTGACCGTCTTGAAAACAAAAACAATGTTGTGAATTAAGGAATTTACCGAGTCAGCCAAGCTGATTTGACCGCTTTTTACGCCGTCATGCCTGCGTAAGCGGGAATCAGGATTTTAATTCCGTCATGCCCTGCGTAAGCTGGAATCCCGATTTTGGTTACCGTACTCGGATTCCCGTCTGCGGGAATGAGGTGACAAAACGATCAGACAAGCCTGATTGATACGACAGGACTCTTGATGAGAGGTCATTCTGGCGGAGGCAGCAATCTTGATTTTTCCACGATGCACACAAAGATTCCCGCTTTCGCGGGAATAACGCCCCAACACGACGACGAACCTGTCAAATCCGCTCCGTGGCACCACGACACATTTGAAACGGGTTACGATTTGATCGAGCATCGCGTGATTTGAGCGCTAAATATAATTTTTATAATACAATAAATCAAAATTCTCCAAAGATCACCAGAGGGTACATAGATGCATCGGGTAAACAGACACATCTGCCGGATTCGGGTCAAAAGGTGCGTCCCGTGATCACGCGAAACCGTGCGAAATCAGAGGGTCAACCCAACGTGAACATGGAACCCACCGAGGAATAGGAGAGCATGCCGGCAACCCGACTGCTGCAATTCACCAATCGAATTCGGGAACGATTGCTCTTGCAGTGTTCGTGCATCAACAACAACATGCCGAGCGCCGAACTGTCCATGCTGATCACCCGCACGAAATCAATGGTATATATTATATCGTCAGAACGATTCACATACACATTCCGAAACTCCCGATAAATTCGGTAGGTAAACTCTTCCGGAAGACGCACGGTCACCTGTTTACCGTTTTCCGATATTTCGATCATGTAATCTCCACTATTGTTATATCATCGTTCCATTCACGGGTACCTTTGAAACGGCTCAGCCGATCCAACAGAGATTCCAGTTCACCTCCGGGAAAAAGCTCTTGTTGGATGCAGGTTTCCAGGCGTTCCGCTCCGAAAAACTCCCCACTCTCGGAACGGGTCTCCACGCTGCCATCCGAGTAAAGATACCCCCGATCCCCTTCCAGCCACTTCCGTCCCCAAGCCTCCTGCGGCACTTCCAGATCCGGTTGAATCCCCAGCAAAGGCAAATGGGCCGGACAGCGATCGGCCACACAGCCATCCCGGATCAGCAACACCGGCGGAAACGCCGCATTCCAAACATGCATGTCACCCCTGCTCCGATCCAATTCCACAAATGCGGCGGAGAGAAACATGTTGATCGGCAGACGCTCACAAATCAGCGCATTCATCTGCCCGATCATCTCGTGCATCGGGACATCCTTTTGGCTCAGTCGATAAAACAGGTCCGCCACCAACGGACCGCAAATCGCCGCCGCCAAACCATGACCGGCAAAATCACCCACCATCAGATAGTGTTTCCCATCGGTCCGACGGGCAGAGAGCACGATATCGCCGGTCGTCTTGCCCAAAGGGGTCATCAACACCCGCAAACCCGCACGATCGAAATGACTGTCCTGGCGCATCCTCAGAATCACGTTCTCCACATCCGCCCGGTCGTTGGCCAAACGATTGGCCAGATCCGCGCGCTGCAACCAGATTTTGATCCGGGCATTCAGAAGAATCGGGTTGAGTGGCTTGTTCAGAAAGTCATCCCCACCACAGGCCAGACAATAAGCCAACTC
>JADFZD010000284.1 GCA_015232705.1 Magnetococcales bacterium
GTCCGAGATATCGGGCGGCGAGAATGCCCAACACCGAGACCACCAGAGCCCCAGGAAGCCAAGGCAGATTACGGGCGATCACGATCATCGTGAGGATCGTGGCGATGCCAAAAATCAGGGTGGGCGCATGGGTGTCAGGCAATTTGCTGACAATCTGCCAGATCAGGGGAAAGAAATCCTCGCCACTGGTTTTGATCGCAAACAACTTTCCGAGCTGAGTAGAAACCAGAATCAACGATGCGCCATTCAGATAACCGATCAAGACCGGACGTGAGAGAAAATCGGCGATGGTGCCGATGCGCAGATGGGCCGCACAGATCAGGATGATCCCGGAGAGCAGAGCCAGCAGCGCGGCCAGAGCCGGAATACGCGACGGATCGCCAACTGCCAGAGGCAGGATGGCCGTTCCGGCCAAAAGACCGATGGCAGCATCCGGTCCGGCGATTACATGCCGGGAAGATGCGAACAGGGCATAACCAACCGATGCGGCCAATGCCGCATAAATCCCTGCGATGGCTGGCATGTGCACCAGTTCGGCATAGGCGATCACCGATGGAATCATGACGACGCAGGCCGTGATCCCGGCGATGATGTCGTAACGCAGCCAGGATAGCTGATAGCTTTTCAGGGCGTGGTAAAACGGAAAGGAATGGGGTCTGGCCATGGCGGAAGATCGAAATCGACAAGGATGGTTGGGGTGACATAGACAAAAATGCCCGACATAACGCCGGGCATAAGGGATGACATGACAAACCAAGTATCAGTGAGCGGCGTTAGAAGTCCCTTCCCCACCAGATTCCGCTTCGATATCCGCCTTGGTGGTCTTGCGGGAGAGTGAAAATCTCACCTTGGTGATGCGATGGTTGTCCATTTCCAGAACCGAGATGTTCGCATCCTCCAGATCAACCGCATCCTCGACCTTGGGAACATGACCGAGTTCATGATAGATCAATCCGCCGATGGTCCGGTACTCATCCACTTCTGGGAAGTTGTAGTTCAAAACATTTCTCAAATCCGAAATGCGCATCGAGGCATCGATCACATACTGACCGGTTTCCAGTTTCTTGACACGTCGCGTACCCTGGGTGAACTCATCCTCGTAATCACCGACGATCTCTTCCAGAATGTCCTCAAGGGTGATAATACCCTCCGTTCCGCCATACTCGTCGATCACCACGGCCAGTTGTTGCCGGTTGGCCTTGAACTCCTTGAGCAGATCCCGCAAACGCTTGCTGTTGGGCACGATGTAGCACGGATGGACATAATCGGCGATGAGACGGTCGATTTGCGACTCCTTGGATTCGGCCATGACACTCAACAGCTCCTTCATGGCCACGTAACCCAGAATGTTGTCCAGATTACTCTCATACACCAGATAACGGGCATGCGGCACATCGCGGAAACGGGTGAGAGCATCCATCAAGGTGGTCTCCTTGCTGAAGGCAAGGATGTCGGTGCGCGGCACCATGGCCGAACGCACCGTGCGCTCGCCCATATCGATAATGCCGTGGATCATGCGGGTATCTTCCGGTTTGAGAACGCCGGCACCTTCGCTGGCGGTGATGATGGTGCGAATCTCATCCTGGGTCATGGTGAAGTGCTCACCGTGGGAGCCGATCAGATCGCCCTGCCCCCAGGTCCAGAGAAGAAAATTGGAGGCATGTTTCATGGCCCAGATCACCGGGGTCCAGATGGTGTACTGGAAGTTCACAGACCAGGAGACCGCCATGGCCACCGCTTCGGCCTTGTGGAAGGCCAGAATCTTGGGGGCCAGCTCGCCACCCACGACATGCAGGAAGGAGATGATGATGAAGGCAATGATGTAGGCGGTCAGGCTGGCGGTCTTGGTCAACTCATCGCTGGAACCAAAAACGCCAAACAGCCCCTGAAACCAGGGATCCATGATCAGAGCCAGGGTGTCCATGCCGATGGCGCCCAAAGCCAGGGAGACGATGGTGATGCCGATCTGGGTAACCGAATAGAAGCGCTCCGGCTCTTGATGCAGATCCTGTACCCGTTGCGCCGCCTTGTTGCCATTTTCCGCCAACTGACGAATCTTGCTGCGCCGCGCGCCGGTGATCGCGACTTCAGAACCGACAAAATAGGCATTCCCGATAATCAGAAGTAGAATCAGGAACAATTTCAACCATAAATAAGTTTCCATGCGGGTCAAATCCTCGATTTCTTGAAGGGGGCAAGGCGTTGATCAATCTTTCAAGGCCTTGATCAGGCGTTTGCGTGCGTTGGCAAAATCCTCTTGGGCGTTTTCCAGCTGCTTGACAGCCTCCACCATGTCTTGGAGTGCCTTGCCGACATCGGTGCCCGCGATCCAGGAGACCACCT
Source organism: Magnetococcales bacterium (assembly GCA_015232705.1). Classification (GTDB taxonomy): domain Bacteria; phylum Pseudomonadota; class Magnetococcia; order Magnetococcales; family Magnetaquicoccaceae; genus Magnetaquiglobus. The sequence continues at coordinate 2,344 of JADFZD010000284.1, forward strand.
TTTTGACATCCTCGGGATTGTTGCTGATGACATCCTTGGCAAGACCGGAGAACAGATTGATCCGGTGTTGGCAAATGTCATCGATCCCCGCAGTACAA
>JADFZD010000285.1 GCA_015232705.1 Magnetococcales bacterium
CAGGGCGCGCTGGATGGCTCGATGAGCAGCAGCAGTTCCGCCTCTTCGGTTTCGGGAGTGTTTCCCTCGTCGGTGAAGCGTACGCCGGTGGGGCGGGAACCGAGCAGACGCGCCACGTCGCGGGTGGCCGGAGCGGTCAGAAGACGTGCCCGCCAGCCGAGGGTGGCCGCGGCATGTCGGATGGCGGCGATGGCGTGGCCGGTGTCGAGTTGCACGTAGCGGAAGGCGCGATCACCGTATTTCCAGGTTTCGCGCCAGAGGATCGAGGTCAGGCCGAGCAACAGGCATCCTGGAGGGAAAAGGGCGTTCCAGGTGGTGTGGTCGGCGGTGTCGAAGGCGCGTCGCTGTTCCAGGCGATGGTCGCGGCTGACATAGTGATAGACGCCGGCTTCCAGGCGCGCCGAAGCGCAGTCGGGAGGCAGATCGGGGGTAATCAGATACCCTTCGGTGGGGTGGAGGTTGCCGCTGGAGGGGTTGCAGCGCAGGGGCCAGCGGGTTTCTCCGTGGACTTTCCAGGCGGAGAGTCCCAGGGAGAGTTCCAACAGCGCGGCCACGGAGGCGAGATGAAGCGCGGCCTGAGGCACTTTGTCGTGAGGCGCGTACAGGGAGTCGAAGGGGGTGGTGAGGCGATGGGCGGAAAACGGAAGTTGAAGCTGTGGGGTTCCGGCATAGGTGCGGAAGGGATCGGGCTGGTTGGCCCAATCCAGATGACCCGGACCAGGGGCGTAGCGGTTGGGTTGGTGCTTGGAGTGGTGATGGTAGTCGAGCACCGTCAGGTCAGGGGTGGAGGAATCGGCGTTCATGGGGCGTACCGCACCTGGGTGCCGCCCAGTCCGCAGTAGCCGTGTGGATTTTTGGCCAGATACTGCTGATGGTAGGTTTCGGCGAAATAAAAGGGCGGGGCAGGGCAGATTTCGGTGGTGATCGCATCGTATTCGGCCTGGAGGAGACGGGTTTGGAAGTGATTGCGGGAGGCTATGGCCTGCGCGTGTTGTTCGTCGGAGTGGGCATGGATCACGGAGCGGTATTGGGTACCGATGTCATGGCCCTGACGCATCCCCTGGGTTGGATCGTGGCTCTCCCAGAAGAGGGCGAGGAGTGCAGGGTAATCGATGCGCTCGGGGTCGAAGATGACGCGCACCACCTCGGCATGACCAGTCAACCCGGTGCACACCTCGTGGTAGGTCGGATCGGGTTTGGCACCGCCGGCGTAGCCCACGGCGGTGGTGAAGACCCCTGATTGTTGCCAGAAGCGACGTTCGGCGCCCCAGAAGCAGCCCAGCCCGAAGGTGGCCTGGAGCATCCCTTCTGGATAGGGGGGGTGGATGGGGGTATGGAGGACGGCATGAAGGATGGGGGCGGACATGATGACCTCGGGTGGAAAAAGAAAACGGGGATTTGTGTGGTTTTGACCGTTCAAGGCGTGGTTTGGTTCGCTGACGGCAGGTTTATTCAGTCAGACAGGCGTGCAGGCGCGCGAGGGCGTCCGGATCGGCGAGGAGTCGTTGACGCAGGGCGAGACTGGTTTCGAGGTGGATAAAGCCGGAAAAGCCCATGACACGCAACGTCCGTCCGGTGACATTGGTGGTGCCGCCCAGATCGTCCACTTCGACGGGGTAGAGGCGGACCGTGCCCAGGTCGGCCTGTTTCAGGCAGTGTGTCAGGGTACGGAGCGATTCCGAGGGGTGTGCGGTGCCAGCGCTGACGATCAGATCCGCCGGATTTTTTCCGTGAAGAGCCCGTTTTTCCCCGTCGAAGCCATGGAATTGCACAATGCGCGCCTGGGGATGACCTGCGGCGATGGCGCGTGCGAAGGCGGTGAAGGGCGAGGGTTCGACATGCGCCAGATCGCTTTGTCGGGTTTCGTGCCGGTGGCGGGTATTCCAGGCGGCGCCAGAGAGCCTGCCATGCTCGAAAAGTCGTTGGGTGATCTCTCCGGTCAATTGGTCGAAAAAGCGGTGCGGAGCCTGAATGAACACTCCTCCGGCCTGTTGGGGACGTAGCAGATAGAGTCCACGTCCCTGGTTTGTCTTTTCGTGGATCAGCCGCAGTTCAGGCGCGGGCCGTTCGAGCTGGAAGCCGAGTTCGGACCACGTCGTCGGGTTGTCCGTACCGTTCAAGAGGGTGCGAAATGCCCGTTCCAGGCGTTCGGCCTCGTGGAGCGAGAGGGGGAGGAAGCTACCGGGCTGCGCCGTTTTCGGCAGCCATTGGCTCCATGGTATCTCCATAGGATTTTTCTCGGCCATCACCGGGTGCGACCAGAGCAGCGCGAGGGCGAGAAGGGAGATGCTCCACGACAGCTGACGGGAACATGGGGCTTGGATAATCATAGGTGGCGCAATTTGTCCAAGATCCGGCAATTGTGAATGATCCTAGATCCGGCAGTTGCGGGTGATTGCATGAGCTAACATATTGGTTCAT
>JADFZD010000286.1 GCA_015232705.1 Magnetococcales bacterium
CTCCCGGCAGGCGAGCAGTGCCTGACACTCCGGGGCGCGCGTCATCAATTCGGATTCCACCATCACACGGTAGAACTCCTCGATGGTCAAAGCCAGACCGCAGACCTGCTTCTGCGAAAAATTCTTGCGTGCCATGACCATAAAATCGTTCAGATCCTTCTCGTCGGCCATGCGCGCCACCTTGTCACGCCGCGCCAGAAAGCCCTCCAGGACATGAATGCGCCGCACATCGAAATAGAGGTTCTCGGTAAATCCGGTGCCCTCCTGATGGGTGACAAAGGTGACCAACTCTTCGGAAAAGCCGCGCGTGTCCATGGGGACATACACTTCCCGTTCTTCGCGTATCAGCGGATTGACGGGAATCACCCCTTTGAGCGTCAGAGCCTTGAAGAATTCGGTCAGGGTGGACTCATAGCCTCGCTCTCCGTCCGCACCCAAGCGCTCGCGGATCCGCTTCAAAAAGCCGTGAATCACTTCGGGTCGTGCCGCGCGCGGTGTGATCCCGAGTTCGCGCAGATGGGACTCGAAATGGCGCACCCGCGCCGCATCGTACCCAGGATAGCGATGTGGATCGTTTTCGGAGGCGTGATCCAGATAGATCTCCAGAGCCATGGAGGTCAGTTGCGGTCCGGCATCTTCCCGCAGAGCGCCGCATTGGCGGCATGTCGGCGAGGGGTTGTCTGCGGATTGGGGAAAACCACATTGAGAACAGGTGGCATGGGGCATCGCCTTGACCTCGAAGCCTTCAGATGGTCTGGCTGAATCGTCCAAGAAACGTATTTTGGATCTTTTCGAGGCCTTTCAACGCGCATCGAATCTCAAAAAATATGCAATAAATGCGCCGTTTATGGATTCCCCGCGCGCGTCCTTAATTCTGCGCGTCAAACAGATCCGGGGAGAGGCGCTTCCAGGCTGTCAGATAGTCGTTCAGGTGCGGCTTGTTGACCGCCTCGACCACGATCATCTCCTGTACGCGCCGTTGCTCGTTCAAGTACTCCTCGGGATTGAAAAGCCCCCCGAAATGGGCCATGCGCAGCCAGACCAGATAGGTGGTCAGGGCATCGCGCTCGTTGTAGGCGATGATGCGCTCCAACTCCCCGTCAAGCCACATGCGCGGCACATCCTCGCCGCAGGCATCCATCTTGCCGGGAATGCCGGAGAGTACCGCCAACTCATGCAGGGATGGCGTGCCCGGACCCCAACCAGGGCTGGCATAATCGCGCAAATCGATGTGCCAGTCGCTCCCCTTGGCAAAGTAGTCCACCCCTTCCCAGGGTTTGTTGGGGCGCAGCGCAAAGCGAGGGGCCTGGATCCCCAGACAGATGCCCCGTTGCACCAGAATGCGCAGATCGGCGGCCAGGGAGTTGAATCCCACCAGTTGGGGATGGCGCTCGCCGATGGCGTTCAGAAAACGCCAGACGATCTCCTTTTCGTCATGCGCAGCTTTCGGGTCGCGGGGCAGGGAGAGCAGCGAAAGGGTCACGCGACCATCGGCGTGCAGATGGCGCTGCACGGCGGCGATGGAGAGCATGCGGCAGAGGATGGTCTTGAGGAATGGACGGGGATTCTCCTCCGTGGCTCCTCCTTTTTGCCACATCGCCTCCATGACCTCCAGGTCATCCGCTTCCTCGGAAAGATCATACAGCAGCCGTCCGGCAGAGGGGTTGGGCATCCATTCGGCGTCAAAGGCCCAGACCAATTTGTGGATCTGTTTGAACACGGATTCGACTCACTTCATGAAGTTGATCGGTCATGATGGACAGGGCCCGCAGCATCCGAAACGATGGGGAAGCCATCCTCCCCTTGTCGTCACGTTCACGGCTCTTCCCCATGGATGAAAAGGCTCGACAAAAAACAAAAAAAACCGGGGGATGGCTCCCCCGGCAGGGTGTGCGAACGATCCCATGGCGACAGCGTGGATCACTTGGCCGCGAACGGACGTTTGATGAGGTTGGAGAGGTTCTCGCGACTCGTCGGATCGCCCCCGGTCTCGGTCTGGGCCGAGGGGAGGTACTCCATCGGCTGGCTGAAAACGAACATCAATTGGCGCATGGCCAGTTCGCTGAGCAACTCCAGGGGCTGTCCGGCCTCGGGCGGCTTGGATTGACCGATGGCATAGGCACCGCCGATCCCGGCCAATCCTCCGATCGGTTGGGACAGCAGAGAGCCGGTGGCGGTCAGCACCGCGCCGGCCAGGGCGGCCCGCTCCACGCCGTCATGTTTGCGATCGGGTTTCGACTCCACCCGTACCCGCACGGTGCGGATCAGCTTGCCCTTGGCGATCAGATAGGCATCCATGTCAAAAAGGCCTGACGAGGTGGGCGAGCTGTTGCGCATCTCGCGTGGCGCGATCCACAGCAGGGCCGGCCAGCCGGAGCTTTGGCTCAGGGCCAGGGCCCCCTCCAGATGGTAGAC
>JADFZD010000287.1 GCA_015232705.1 Magnetococcales bacterium
CGATCCCATGGTGTGCGTGCGCCGAGGCGGGTTGCGCCTGGATCGGGTAGGATTCGGGGAAGGCGACCAGAAGATCCATGGCTTGCAGAGGTGATCCGATCCCGGACGCAGAGGCGCTCCCGGACGGCAATCCAACCGCCACAAGCGTTCCATGGGCTTGTGAGGAACGCATGCCGATGCGTCCGCCCATGGTTTCGCAGATCAATCTGGCAGAGTAGGTGCCCAGGCCGGTTCCGCTGCTTTTGCCGGAAGTGGCGTATTTGTCGAAAAACGATGCGCGCATCTCTTCTGGTACGGCACCCGGATTGTGAATGCCGATCAGGGCGGCAGAGGGGGTGTTGCGCAGCATGATCCGGACCGTTCCTGAAGGGGGGGCGGCTTCGAGGGCATTCTTGATCAGGTTGGCGAACAGGGAGTAACAAAGCAGCTCCTCCCCCAGAATGAAGAACGCGTCGCTGGCTCCTGCCGGGGCATGATCGATCTCCACGAGGAACTTCAACTCGTTCCCAAGAATCAACGCTCTTAAGTCATCCCGGATGGTGTACAAAACCGGGAGCAGATCGATTCGGGTCGCTTCCAATCGATAGGTTCCCTGTTCCATGCGATAGAGGCCGAGCGACAGGTTGACCATATGCAGAGCCGACATGCCCGCCTTGCGAATGGTCAAAAGACGGCTTCTTTGCTCGCCCGTCAGGGAGGAGTCCAGCAACAGGTCTGCGCAACCGAGAATGCCATTGAGGGGAGATTTCAGGTCATGACGCGCGATCAGATCCACATCCTGTTTGATCCGGTCCAACTCGATCAGTTTGCGGTTCTGCTCTTCGAGCGTCTCCTTGTGGTGTGCCAATTGCCGTTCCGATTCGACCAGTTGCCCGATCAACTCGACGAGCAGGGCATCGTAAAGCTGTTTTTCCGCCAATTTTGCCTGCTGTTCGAGAATGAGATGCAACACCTCATCCATCAATGGCGTGGAGATCCTGGCGCACTCGATCAACAGGGTGTGCAGGGCGTTCATCGCTCTGGTTCCATCAAGACTCCGTCGATGCCGATATCGTTCATGGCGAGCAATTTGTCCAGAACCAGGGCGATATCCGCGGGGTTGGAGAGCAGCGATCCATGCTGGGGTGCAACCATGCGGGGATGGATGGCGCGCACCTTGGACAAGGCAAAACGCACGGCGGCACAGGAGGGCATGACCTGACGATGGAAATGGCCAATCCCGGCAAGCGGGCATGGTTGGTTGAGAAGATCGCAGAGGTCGGTCGGACTGCGTGAGCGTTCGCGTGTACAGGTGTGACAGGCGCCTGGCAGATGCAGGGAGAGTGTGTTTGACGCCGCACACTGGCGCAACCCTCCAAACAGGTCGCTGGTGAAGAGCGTTTGGGATTGCTCATCCCAGGTCATAAAACTACCTGCCGAATGGGCATACGGCGTCGGAATGAACCTCAGCGTTCTGCCCGAGGCGAGGGTCAATGTCCGCTCCATGGCGTCGATGCAGTGCAGTGTCGATTTGCACCCATAATGCTTGATAAAATAGTTGTTTTCCGACTTGGATAGGATTTTCAGATCCGGGCGGTCGATCATCTCCTCCAGGTTGGGGAGACTGCCACAGAGATCCGGATCGTAATGTTGATAGATCAGATAATGGATACGGCCTGGCGCCACCCCGGCCTGCAGGATCTTTCTCATGACCGTGCTGAAATCCGGGCGACTGCCGCCATCGATCAACACCGCCTCGGCGTGATCGACGATCAGATACGGATTGCAGGAGAGTCTGCTCTCCGGATCGTAATATCCGACCCAGAAGATGCCCTCCGCGATCTCGATGGGGCGGTGGCTGGCAGCAGGGTGACTCTCCAGATCGGACATGGTTACTCCTGAACAGTTCTGGCCATTACGCATGAAAAAGGAACCCCGGCACATCCCGGACAGCCGTTTGCAGCAGGCCGAGCCGGTCGAACAGTTCATCTGCGAGGTGTGGATTCTGGACCGTCGGCTGTTGCTGGATCCGGTGCAGGGTGGCTTCAATGCTCTTGCAGTTGTTGATCACCTCGAAGAATTGAAAGAACTGGGCAACACCGACAATGGCATTCAGTCGCTGCAAGGCCTGTTGGAGCAGATTGGGCGAGACGGCGGACGACTGGTTTTTGATCTGGTAGAAATCCTTTTCCAGTCCGGCGATCAGTTTGTTGGCCTCTTCGACGAACATCCACAGCTTGTCATCGACACGGGAGGGTCTGCCCGAGAGCCACAGGGTTATGACCTGACGCGCCTTGGGATCAACGGCCTGCCAGGCCGCCGGGTGGGTACGGGGATCGCCCAGGTTCTTGACCAGAAAAGCTCTGACCAGGTTTTTCAGCGGGGCATCCGGTTCCCGATCGATGAAGGGGCGCAATAAGATCTCCGCCAGTT
>JADFZD010000288.1 GCA_015232705.1 Magnetococcales bacterium
AAGGTAACTTCGGTTTCTTACAATTCACCAAATGAACCAATATGTTAGCTCATGCAATCACCCGCAACTGCCGGATCTAGGATCATAGGTCAACACACCTGGGAAACCGGCTGGAAAAAAGAGGGGTGGCGCGGATCGAAAGACGACCGGGTGAACACCGGGTTGGAAGAGCGGCAGAAGCAACGCAACGAGGCCCGTTCCAAGATGGGACTGGCTTCGTTGCGTTCTGACCGGCTTTTAAGCAGGAGCTTGCCTGATTCGGTTCGGTATCCAGCATGGCTGGGGGATCCCCCTGATTCCCTATGTGTCGAGGGGGTTTCTTTCAGGGGTTCCACGGAAAGGTAAGGCTTATATTGACCGACTCTGTGAACGGATTTCGCCTTTTCCGACACATGGCGCGGGAAGGATCAACTCATGCCGCTGGAGTCGTGGGTTACCTGGATGATTTCGTCGTTGGCGCGACGGATTTTTTCGATGCTTTCGGTGATCTCGCGTGCAGTATCCGAGGCTCCCGCCGTATTCTTGAGGATGTCGGCCATTTTTTTGGAGATCAGGTTGGTGGCCTCGGCGGTTTGACGGGCCAGATCCTTGACTTCGTTGGCCACCACCGCGAATCCTTTGCCTGCTTCACCGGCGCCGGCAGCCTCGATGGCGGCGTTTAGGGCCAGCATGTTGGTTTGACCAGCGATATTTTTGATCATTTTCACAGCCTGACCGATCTCCTGGGCCGAGATGGCCAGTTTTTCGATCACTTGGGCATTGTTGCGGCTGAAACCGTCCGCACGCCGCAGCTCCTCGGTGGCCTCCTGAACCTTTTCATACAGCTCCTCCACCAGGAGTTGGGCCTCATCGAGGGATTGCAATTTCGGAATCTTATTCATGATTTATATTCCCAAATTTCGATAGAATCCGGACACCGCGATCCGTGATTGGCGTGACATTGGCCGCGCATCCTTGCATCATAGCGCGTAACCCCGTCGTTTGAAATGGAATTTTTTCATTCTTTATGACGTGGAACGTTCAAAGGACGTTCCATGCGCTGGATGGGGGGCTGTCGCCAGGCTGGTTGTTACAACCATCCGGACAACTCTCTGCGCGCGATCGCCTCCAGGGCATCGATCCAGGCCGGGGAGTCGTTCAGGCAGGACAGATAGATGAACCGTTCGCCTCCGGCGCTTAAAAAAATCTCCTCGCCACCCACGGCAATTTCCTCAAGAGTTTCCAGGCAATCAGCCGTGAAGCCCGGACAGAGTACCGCCAGTTCCCGTTTGCCTTGTCGAGGCAACTCTTCAAGGAGTCGGGCGGTATCTGGGGTCAACCAGACCTCGCGGCCAAAGCGCGACTGAAAGCCGACATGCCAGCGCTCCATGGGTAATTGCAATTCTGCGGCCAGCCGTTGGGCGGTGATCCGGCATTGTCCAGCATAGGGATCCCCTTCCTGGACGAAGCGTTCCGGAAGCCCGTGGAAGGAGAATAGCCAGTCACGCGGTGAGTTGGTATCGAGTCGGGCGCGAACCGATTCGGCCAGGGCGCGGATGTAGCCGGGATCCTCGAAAAAGGGTGGGGCAAACCGCAGGGTCGGTTGTTGCCGTTCGCCCAGGAAGGCCGCGGCCACGGCATCGCTGATCGATGCCGTGGTGGCCGAGGCGTATTGGGGAAAAAGGGGAACGATCAACAGCCGTTGGATTCCGGCACGGGTCATGGTATGAAGGGTGGCGTCGATGCCGGGGTTGCCGTAGCGCATGGCGAAGTCTACCCGGATCGCCGTTCCGAGACGGGCGTTGAGCGCCTCGGTGAGCCGGCGGGTATAATGGAGCAGCGGTGAAACCCCGTCCGGGCGCCAGATTTTCTGGTAGAGTCTGGCTGAGCGGGGTGCGCGTGTCGGCAGTATGACGCCGTGAAGAAGTGGCAGCCATTGCCATCGCGGCAGATCGACCACGCGCGGGTCGGAGAGAAATACTTTGAGGAAACGCCGAACCGCGCCGGGTTCGGGCGCATCCGGGGTTCCGAGTTGTGCCAACAGCACGCCGATGGTGGGAGTGGACACGGATGGTGCGATCCTCGGGGGGGCTAATGTTATGCGGACGATCCTGATCGCTCAGGGGACGATGGTGACACGCAAGAGAGTTTCGGGAATCCGCCCGAGGGACAGGAACACCCTCGATCCCTGTTTGGAATCTCCCTGGAGAGATCCCTGGTTGAGGATAGGCTGGATTTGTCTGGCATGCCAGGGAGTGTGCGCATGATCCCGCGTCTGCTCATCTCGGCCACCCGCAAGAGTTCGGGCAAAACCACGCTTGCCATCGGACTGGCTGCGGCCTTTGCCGAACGCGGTTTGGCGGTGCGTCCCTTCAAGAAGGGGCCGGATTTCATCGATCCGGCCTGGCTGACGCGCGCGGCGGGGGCGAT
>JADFZD010000289.1 GCA_015232705.1 Magnetococcales bacterium
AACACCCACCAGACCAAGGATCCGAAGGTATTTGCCGGTGGTGACGTGCTTGGTCTGGGAATTTCCACCCGTTCGGTCGGTCATGGTCGGGTGGCGGCTCGCGCCATCGATGGCTTCCTGAAAGGTGGTTCTCCCTATCAGATCCCGGTCAAAGGCAAACCGATCAAGACCGAACAGATGCGTTTGAACTACTACAAGCCGGCTCCGCGCAACGAAGAGGTGGTTCTGCCGGTGGAAGAGGCGATCAAAGGGTTTGCCGAAACCACACAGACCATCTCTGCGGAGCAGGCTCTGGCCGAGTCCAAGCGGTGCATGAGCTGTGGCTTGTGCTTCGCCTGCGACCAGTGCCGCATCTTCTGTCCTCGTGAGGCGATCTCCAAGGATTTCGCACGCCCCAAGGGCAAGGTGATGCACACCGATTACACCCGCTGCAACGGTTGTCATGTCTGTCACCTGGCTTGTCCGTGCGGCTACATCCAGATGGGCATGGGCTTGTGAGGTTCGTCTGGTAAAGTTGTTTGGTCGTTGTGATGTTGGTCTGTAAGGATGTTCGGTAGTAGCGATTCAGGATCCCTAACAATCCTCGTAGTCCAGGGGCCCATGGCCCCTGGTGGGATTCAATGGCAAAGTCCTTGGGACGTTGCCTTGGGATGCTGAGTTTGTGATTTTGCCTTTCGCGCGCTTTTCACGATACGCCTTTTTTCACATCCTTCCATGGACCTACCGCAAGGGAGATCCATGGAAAGGGTGTGATGGGCGCTCCCCCCATCTGAAAATTGTCACGATTCAAAAACCCCCAACAGTCCGCGGGGTTCTGAATCGTTACCCTGACAGGAACCATCTTACCCGGCACGCGCTCATTCTTCGACGACACCCTGCCAGGCGGCACCCCGTGCAGGCGCGGCACGCACCCTCCTCCCACAGGCAGAGAAGCATCTGGCGGCTATCAGGCGCTTCGACCGCCTCGCCCACGCAGCGCCCTCCAGCAGAGAACGATGAAAAGAACCCCCCCAATCACGGCGATCAAGCCACCCGCTCCGGCCAGCCACATAGCCATCTTCTTGGCAAGAGTATCCAATCCCTGGGCCTCGCCAGCAGTCTTGCGCTGTACGCCGAGGACGCCGGACCAGGCCAGACCAAACACATGCAGCATCGAGCCCCCGGCATAGAGACCGAGTTGCCAGAGGGCCCAGCGCACCGGCGGGGCCACGAATCCGAGGCGCGGCAGCAGCAGATAGCCCATCCCCATGTAGGCCACGGTCACCGAAACGATCGAGCCATGATAATGCGAAGGGATGGTGACGTTGGTCCCCTGGATCAAAAAGCCGACCCCCCCGCCCAGACCAAACAGCGTCAGCGACAGGATCAAGGCCAGCCGCAACGGTCGAGCGTTCGGGTCGTTCGAGACGGCATTCCGCCAGGCGAGGAAGGCGGCGATTCCGGCAGGCAGGGCGGCCACGCCGTTGCCATATTTCATCAGATTGGCAAAGCCCACCTGGAACCCGGCCTCACCGGGTACAAAACGCGCATGCAGCACCGGAGCCACCAGCACCGGCAACGCGCCGAGCAACAACAGAAACGCCGCCACCCTCGGAGTAAGGGCATGGGTTCCCCCCGCAGAGGTGGCCAGCCACAACCAGGCCACGATCACCAACTGGGTATGGGTGAATTGCAGAACGTGGCCTCCGCCCCAGAAGAGCGCTTCGTAATAGAGTTGACCGTCGAGCCCCTTGTGCAGCACCAGATAGCTCCACACCCAGAAAATCAGGGAGGCCACCAGGATCAACTGCCCGCTCCACACCCCGAAGCGCAGCGCCCCGGCGCCACTCGACCACCCCTCCGAAGGACGGGGTGCCAGCAACGCATGCAGGGCCATCACCCCGACACCGGCCAAAAAGAGGATCAGACCCAGAAAAAAGGCCCCGTTCTCAAGCACCGGGACATAATTGTTCATGAACGGGGCATCAACCCCCAGAAACGGCGAAAAGGTGATCAGGAGCGCGCCGATGCTCGAAACCCCCAATGCCGCCAACCCGATCCGTCCGCTGCCGGGGCGCAGATTGAAGCTCGCCAGAAGGCCGGCAAACGAAAGAAACCAAACCAATACCGACAGATCGACATGGATCACCAACGCGGTCTTGAAGGAGCCGGTCCAGGGTATCAAATCGTGGATCATCGGCATGCGGGCGATCAGGATCAGGATCACCACCAGACCGGCGCCAATCAGCGAGTAGAGCGCCAGAAAGAACCAGCCCACAGCCAGACGTCGAGCCGAACCTTCGGGCATGGGCAGGGAGAATTGGCTTTCAGACATGCAACACCTCTCAAGTAAAGCGCACCCATCACGGGATACGTCGTTTTCAAACAGGCCACGTGCCAGATGTGGGAGTCGTTTCCAAAAATCGGAA
>JADFZD010000028.1 GCA_015232705.1 Magnetococcales bacterium
ACGGCGCATGCCATGCAGGAGGATGTGGCCCAATGTTTGGAGGCTGGTTGTGATGCCCATTTGGCCAAGCCGCTCAAAGTTGAAGGCCATCTGGCTGCTCTCTGATGATGCCGAGACCGGTCCACGCTTTGGATGTCGGGCACAGACTTCCCGGATGCCATCCGCCAGAGCGTAGAATCGAAAATCTGGGATGCCGAACAGCCTTTTGGCTGCCTTCATGAGATGCGTGGCCAGGATGTCCAATTTGAGCCTGGTTCCCAGGATCACCGTGGTGAAAAAGGCCACCGCATTGACCAAAACGACCATGTTGCGCAGTCGTCCATAGGTCAAAACCCGGATATCCTCCAAACAGTAGCTCTGTTTGATGAAACGGATAGCCTCCTCGATGCGCCATCGCGTCAAATAGACGTTCACGACCCAGGCCACATCCTTGTGGCATCGCCTTAAGGGGAGATTGGTCAACAGCAGCAAGGGGTTTTCACCGAGGCCTTTGACCACGACCAACCACAGGCGCGCATCGGGTCTCCCCGGCAATCGGACGGGACGGAAGCCATACGTCAGATCAATACGGCTCTCCTGGCCTTGCTCCTCCCTCACGATCAGGGATGAATAGGGCTGAGGACATTCCAACGCGAGTTCGACAGGGGAGCATTCCCTATTTGTTAACGAGCATCAAACGAGGCTGGCGTGACAGTGTTGCATAATGGTTGAAAACCCGCTCGTAGGTTCCATTTGCCACTGCGCACCGGACCCGGAGCATGCTGTTCCCGGATTCTTTTACCCACCACGCTCCTGACCGCTTCATCCGAGTATGGCAAACGAATTTGTGGGATGACTCGACCCCACCACTCCCGATCGGATAGCCATCCTCACGGTCGGTTTCATAATGGATGCGGTCCCAAGTTTTTTCAACCCGTCCCATTCGGTACCACCCCACTTAACCGTGGTCGGGGAAGAAAGCGCTCACAGCACTGCATGCAACCCTTTTACCCAGTCCTTCTTCTACCACCACATCCAAGGGGGCCTGACCCTGAACGTATTATTTTAGTTTACGTAATTTGAGCGCGAAGTCTCGTCAGAAAGGATCCGGGACAAGTTCGCGGACTTCAAGAAATAGGGCATGTGGATGGGTGGCCAACCTGGGTGACAAAACAGTAGAGTTGTTGCGCGCCGACAGCGGATTTTTCGATGAAAAGATCTTGTTGACGCTGGAAGAAAAACGCATTGCCTGCATCATTGCGGCTCGCCTGATCCTGCCTTTGCAGAGGAAGATTTACCGAACCACGGGTTGGTGGGCGCTGGCTCCCGGACTGGAACTAACCGAGATCACTTATCAGGCCCAAAGCTGGCAGCAGTCACGCCGTGTGGTTGTAGTACGGCAGTCGGTCAACCCCGCTATACTGGAGCCGCACCATGGGCAACACACATTCCCTGAGAATGAAATTAATAATTTTAATTATAAGCATGCTATCGATAACGATGAAGAGTTTTTGTTTCCAAAAACTTTTTGACCCAATGCATGCTTTTTAATGCCGGGAGCATTAGATTGAAACGCGAAAACCGTGAAACCAGGGTACCGCGATCGAGCGAGTCTACAATACAAATCAATTCGTTGCGGAAGGTGACGTGCGATGGACGCCCATGAAGCGTATGAATCAAATTGATCGCGGCTGCCTCAGCCTGTAATTCAGCCATGTGCGCCTGTTTGGCACGCCATTCCGGGCCAGGAAAACTGCCTGCATCGCCAGCCACCCAGACCCGTTCGGTACCAACCACCCGGCATGCCTCATCGGCGATAAAGAATCCTCCAGGCGACAACGGCACCCCGCAATTGCCGAACCAGGGTGAACCGGTCATCCCCGGAATGAACAACGTGACATCGGCCTTGATCTCCCCGCCGGCGGTGACAACCCGATCCTCGCGGAAAGCGACAATCTTCTCTCCCAGGCGGGTGGCGATGTTCCGACGTTCCATGGCGCCCAACAGTTGGCGCACCGCATGCGGTCCCAAACGTTTACCCGGTTCGGCCATGGGGGAAAAAAAGGTCAGCTTGCAGCTCTCCCGACGGTTCTCGCGCAACAACTGCGTATGCAAACAGAAGAGAAATTCGAACAGTGGCCCGCCGCGCACGGCACTCGGCTCATCTGGATTGCCGGCGAAGCCCATGGCAATCCGTCCGCCGCGCCAACGCTGCAACCAAGCCCGGAACCGTTCAGCCGGCTGAATGCCCGAGCATGGATTAAGCGTATGGTCGATACCCGGCGCCTTGCGCAGATAACTCGCGCCACTGGCGATTAGCAAAGCATCGTTGCGCACCTCACCCTGCGTGGTGACCACGATCCGTCCGCCCTCGCGCAATCCCAGGCACTCGGCCTGATGAAAGGTCACCCCCATGCGCGCGAAAAAATCTTCCAGCGGCACGATCAGATCCGACCCCCTGCGCGTGCCGGATGGAACCCAAATCAGACTGGGAAGATAGACAAAACGCGCCTGAGGCGCGATCACGGTCACCGCCAGTGAACGTCCCGCATCCATCCTCCGCAGAGTACGAATCGCCGCCAAGGCCGCAAAACCGCTTCCGATGATTGTCACGTTCACTGGCAATCCCCCCTCTCTTCCCGACTCAACCACCAACCTACCAGGATTTAAGAACAGCGTCCTCCCGAGGCGTGCAACAAATCCTCCACATCCTCGTGCTTGCTCTCCACCGCCAGCGTCCGGGCGGTCTTGCCCTCATTGTTCAATTCGTTGATACGGGCATTGCGCGCCAAAAGCTCCTGCACCACAGCCATATACCCTTTGGATGCGGCAAACATCAAGGCCGTCATGCCGTCGTTGTTCTTGGCATTGATATCCGATCCCTTGTCCAACAGCATCTTGACGATGGAAAGATGACCATTCTCCGCCGCAATCAACAGCGCCGTGCATCCGCATTCGTGCTGACGGGTAATCTCAGCGCCCTTGGCCAGCAGCAGTTCGGCCACTTTCTCCTGCCCGCTCTTGGCCGCCAACATCAAGGCGGTGTTGTGAAATTTATCCACCTCGTTGACCAATCCGGGCGCCTTGGCCAGAATCTTCTCCACCACATTCGCATTTCCGGCCTTGGCGGCCATCATCAACGCCGTCATGTTCTTGTCGTTGCGGGCAGACAGATCCGCGCCATTGTCGATGAGCAGTTGCGCCATGTCACCGATCTTCTTCCGGATCTCTTCCGGTTTCTGATCCTTGTTGGCATCCAGACGACTCACTTTCATCAGCGGAGTCACCGTCATGCTGGGCTTTTCCACCTTGGCACCCGCAGCAATCAGCGCCTGCACCACCTCCAGATGTAAATGCTCCGCCGCGAATCCCAACGCCGTGCATCCACCACTGGGATGGCTCAACGCGTGATTGGCACCCTTGGCCAGCAGCATTTTCACCAACTCCAGATCCCCATCCTGGGCGACCCACATCAGCGGGGTCATGCCGCTTTTGCGCACGGCATTCACATTGGCACCATTTTCCAAGGTGGCCATCACCTGGGCGTGGGTTCCATCGAGAATCGCCTGCCACATCTTTTCGTTGGCCCCTTCATCCGCCACGGCCAGGGAGATCCAGGCCGTGCAGAGCAACACGAGCAACCTGCCAGAACAACGCACCATCTTCTTCCTGTCCATGATTCCCTCCCAGGGTTGAAAATTAGAGATTAACAATGCCGATCCGAACGATTTCCAATGCCTCTGCCGAACAGTTCACGTCTAGAGACCTCTTTCTGCCAACCGCAATTGCGTTTCATGGTGGACAGCAGCGCATCACGACGCGCCACCGTATCCGACCAGGCGGCAAACGCGCTTTCGGCGCCAACATACGGCGCCATATTCAGAATCAACGGCTGCAACAAAAAATGACCCAACCCAGCACTCCACTGCATGTGCCCCTTCTGAGGTTGACCATGCAGCGCAAAAGAAACCACCGGTCCCAGTTGAAACAGCTGCGCACCCTCATCTGGCGACCCCCCATCCACCGGCAAAGGCAGTCGGGGAGCGAATCCGACCGGCTCGTCCCCGGCAAAGAACAACCGCGCGAGCATCCATGGCGTCAACAACAGAAAGATCTTCCAGGGAGGATCATCCCGATAGTAGCGGGTGGTGATCGGCAGAGATTCATTGGCAGCCCACGCTTCCGTGACATGGCGCGCATACACCTGCCGATACTCGGCCTCGACTGCCCCCATCAACGCCTCATCCGCCATTGTGGTGACCATCCAACCTGCCGAACTCATGCTTCCCCCTCCCCGCCATTCGGGAACAACGCCAGCAAACGATCACCCAACACCCGATACAACGCCAGCCTGCCCTCCACGCTCAGACGCGCGGCAAAATCGGGCAACCATGGCGCCAGATGCTCATTCCAGACTGTGCTAGCCACCTGCCGGCGTGTCTCCTCGGTACTGTTCACGCTCATCGGGGGATCAGCCGGCAATCTCAGATAGGCCAACACCTCCAGCATGGTCCCCAGATAATCGACCCACATGCGGGGAAACTGCAACGACACCGTCTGATAGAGCTGCTCCAGAGCATCCAGGGTCCGTTCGTTCAACAGCGAATCCGCCACCCAGGCTGAAGCAAACGGCGGACATACGGTCCTGGGAAAGCCATTGATGAACAACCGGGTATGCTCGGCCTGCCACTGATCCAAAGGTACGGCACTCAATTCGCAGACGGCATCCGCCAGCCACGGCACCGATTCGGCCACCTCCCGCAGGACAGCCAGGGAGTCCTGGCCAGGATGAGCGAGCATCCCGGCCAGAACCCTCATTTCGACGGGATCCGCGGTTACCATGGGAAAGCGTAGACGCCGGAGTACATGAACATGTGCCGCAGAATGTATCCGCCATTGAGAATCAGGATACAGGCGATCACCATCGGCGCACTGCCAGACCACCCTTTGAGCAGGCTGCGCAACTCCACCAGAAAGGGCAGCAACAGCCCCAGACCGAGGAAGCCGACCACCCACATCGGACTCTCCCACAACAGGGTGGCGCTGCGGTACCCGGATTCCGAACCGCTCAGGGTAAAGTTGAAGAGGGTATAGATGATGAAGAGTTCCAGGGCGAGCAACAGCACATCCGTGCGTTCGAACAGCACCTGCAGCGCATGATCCTCGCGATTGCGGATGAACACCAGCATCACGAGCATCAGGTAGGCCAGCGCGGTGGAGAAGGCCGACACCGTGAAGAGCACTGGCACCGCCGGATTATGCCACAGGGTCACGGCGGGAAAGCTCTGCAGCAGCAGACCGGTATAGGCGGCCGTACCGAACCCAGCAAGCATGGCCAACCAGGCAAACAGACCGCGAAAACGCGCCCCGAAGTCGGCGATGCGGGCAAACGCGGTGGATTTGATCACCGTGCCGGCCAGCGGGAAGTTGAGCCAGAAAGTGGATTCCCGCAGATAGGACATGGCATAAAGCAATCCGGCGATCTGCACCCACATGATGAACTGCGTACCCCAGGCGATCCAGGCGCCCGGTTGGTTGATGATGGCGAACGGAGTAAAAAGCACCAGCACGGCGGTGTGATGCAGCAGGTGGATGAACAGGATCATCGACCCCAGGTTGAGCATCATCACCCCGCCGACCACGCCCCACAGCACCAGGGTCTTGTGAGGCTTGAGAAAGCGATCGGTGGCGATGGCCAGGCTGATGCTGGCAGCGCCCATGCCTCCGAGAAACAGATAGATGGCAAACCACCAGGTCCAGACATTTTGAGTGGCAAAGGTTACGGTTTCCATGATCGTAGCGCTCCGGGCTTAGCGTGCGGGAATGTAATAAACGTTGGGACGGGTTCCCAGATGAGCCATCAGGGGAACCGCTTTGCCGCTTTTGACCAGTTTGGTGACCGGATCCATATCGTTGTCCAGATCCCCGAACAGGCGCGACGAACCGACGCAGGTGCTGACACAGGCCGGCAGTTCGTTGTTGACCAGCCGGTGGTTGCAGAATGAGCACTTATCCATGCTCGGAGCATTGCGTTTGAGTACTCCATAGAACTCCTTGCCCAGTTTGATATCCTTGTAGGTCACCTCGTAGCGCGCACCATACGGGCAGGCCATGGCGCAGGCCTGGCAACCCATGCACAGGTTCTCGTCCACCATCACCACACCGGTGGACAATTTGCTGGTCGCGCCCGTGGGGCAAACCGACATGCAGGGCGGGTTGTCACAGTGATTGCACAGTCTGGGCATGAAATGCCGATGCACCTCGTTGCCGGAGAAGCTCTCACGATCATGGACATAGGTACGGAAACGATCCGCCCAGACCGGCGTTTGATTTTCCAGGGCACAGGCTGCCATGCAGGCGTTGCAGCCCACACAGGTATTCAGGTCGATCACCATCGCATAATGGGTCATGATTGGACTCCTCGATCAGATCTTTTCAACGCGGACGGTGAACTCTTGGGAGCGGAAGCCCCCGACTACCGGTTCCACCAGATAGGGAATCAGTTTATTGGTTGCCGTTCCCAGACCATGGCTCAAGCGTAGCGCCTTGTTCTCCACGCCAAAGGAGGAGTACAGGAACAACGCATCCTGATGAACCTGTCGGGTCACATAGGCGGTGCCGATGGCCTGCTGATGCGACAGATTGTTGGTGATCCGGATCGCGTCCCCGGTGCGGATACCCAGGCGTTCGGCCCGCTGGGGATGGATCCAGACACCGGTGTAGATCGATTTCTTGAAGCGGTTGATGGAAGCGATCACCGGATTGTTGCTGTTGGTCGAACCATAGGAGACCGTGGGGGCCTTGCCATAGGTGAAGTAGAACTCATCCTTGCCCAGAGCATCGGCCATGCCCGCATTGGAACGGCAGGTCACCGCCATGGGCGCGGCCAGCACGTTGAACGAAGGGCCGGTTCCGCCCATCGACTGCAACCACTGGAACAGGGTACCGAAGAACTCCAGGCGTCCACTGGTCGTCGGCAAGGCCATCTTGCGCGGCATGGCGTACTTTTCCAACAGTTCTTCCTTTTTCTCCTCCAGCAGCACCCCGCGCAAACGCAACGCCTCATCCAGTTTTTCCGGCGTGGTATGCATCTTCGCTGCGGCCATCTGGAACGACACCTCGCGACAGGCACGCGTATAAGGACTGTTGTGCTTGGCCGCCACATGCTTGTTGTAGGCTTCCATCGTCTGTTTGGCTGGCACACCGCTCAACATTTCCAACGCACCCAGGAACGGTTCCACCGAACCGGAGATGATCTGCGATATTTTCAACAGAATATCCGGGGTCTCCACCGTATCGTACAACGGATCGATGGCCGCATAGCGAGTCACCACGGAGAGATCGTGGTTGACGCCATTGCCATACAAAGTCGGCTCATCGCGTTCCAGATAGGTCGGATTGGGCAGCACCACATCCACATAGGGAATGGTATCCGAAGGCAGCACATCCACCGCGATCACCAGATCCATGTTTTCATCGGTGAGGATGTTTTTCCAACTGGTATCCGGATAGTAGTGACGCACCGGATTGGCGGCGTTGATCAGAATGGCGCGGGTGCGGTAGGGTTCGCCATTGTAGATGATCTTCCCCTGCACCGATTCGATCAGGCCGACATCGGCCAGCGCCGGTACGGCCACGCCAGGTCTGCCGGCAGCTCGTTCCTGGGCCGCGAACACGAAACCCCAGGCCGGATGCTTGTGCGGGAAGGTGTCGGGATTGGAGAGCGCCTTGATCAACTCCCCCACAAAGGGAATGCCCGCCATGCTGGTCATCAACGGACCGGCCATGGCCTTGCCTTCGCTCTTGGCTTTGTGCCAATTGGCGATCTTGTGGTGATACTCGCCGGCCATGATCCAACCGCCTTCGCGATCAATGCCCCCCACCAACGCCTGCACCATCGCCTGCACGCGGCGCAGCATGTTGATGTTGCCGTAACGAGCGCCATGCCAACCCGGATCGATGATCGGACGACCGGAACTGGTGAATTCACGGGCGATCCGTTCGATGGTGACCGCCGAAATACCAGTCGATTTGGCAGCCCAGGCCGGGGTATTCTCGTGAATTTCCGCCATCTGCGCCTGAAGAACGGTCATCACCGGCTTGCCATTGACCAGCAACCCATCGGGAGGCAGCAGGTCTGGATGTACCGGATTGCCATCCTTGTCGAGTGTGTTGTGGTTGGTGTAGGCCGGCAGAGCGACGATCTGTCGGGTGCCCCGTGCCACTACCAGCGGATGCTGCGCCTCATCCATGGCCAACTGCCACTGTCCATCCTCACCCCGATAGACCAGGAACGGCATATTGGTATGGGTGCCGACGAAATCGTGATCATAGAGTTGATCGCGCAGAATCACGTGCAGCATGGCGATCATGAAATCCAGATCGGTGCCCGGACGAATGGTGATCCATTCATCGGCTTTGGAAGCCGTTTCCGACAAGCGGGAGTCCAAGGCCACCACCTTGACCCCCTTGCGTTTGGCTTCGGCGAACCGCACCATGCGCGAGGTGGAAACCGCACCGATCGAGGCGTTGTTGGCGACAAAAAGAATATAGTTGGCGTTGTCGAAATCCGGCAGCACCTCGTCATGGATGTTGAAGTTGCCGGTCACCGAATCGGTTCCCAGGTGGCCCGAGGCCACGCAGTGCTGCATGGGCGACGCGACGATGTTGGGAATGGCATTGCCCACGGCAAACGGCACCGCCCAATACATGTAGAACACGCACGAGGTCCAGCCACCCACCATGGTCCACTCCCAGGGCTGGATCTTCTTCTCCTTGGTTTTCTTCTCGATGTAGCTCCAGGCCTCCTCCCAACTGGCCGCCCGGAAATTGGCCTCGCCGCGTTTGCTCCCCTCCACGCGAATCAACGGCGTCTTGATGCGATCCACATCGTACACCTGGCGCAACCCCGATTGACCGCGCGCGCACAACTTGCCGCGATTGAGGGTCGAATGCGGATTGCCCTCCAATTTCACCACCCGTTTCACCCCCCCTTCCGTGCGCGTGGTGGCAATCACGTTGCACAACGACGAGCAAAAGTTACAGATGGTGAAAACCTTCTCCTCCGCGACAGGAGGCACCGGCTGCTTGGAGGCCTCAGCCGCCGAGAACCACTCCAACGGCCCCAGCATGGCAGCACCCGTGGCCGCAACTCCGCTGGTCTGCAAAAAACTGCGTCGTGTCAACTCTGGAAATTTCCAACCCATGGTTTCCTCCGCTTTCTTGGTCTGTGCAAACGGGCACTCCGAGGCCAATCAAGACTTGCCTCCATCCCCCTGCCGAATCGGCTTTTGATAATCCTATCAGCAACGCCTATGCCAAGCCCTTTTTATGTCGCGAAAAAACAGATTTTACTCATAGGTCATAGGACTGTTTTCAAACAAAAAAAACCAACATCAAGCACGTCATCAGCCTTGATTCAGCGCTTCACAACCCGACCAATCCACCAGGCCGTCTTGTCATGGATGACAATCCAGGCTAGTCTGTTTGTCACGCTTGTCACAAACGCTGCGTTCATCCCCATCCTTCCAAACACCCGAGAACGGAGTTCCCACCCATGAGTCCCCTGCCCCCGGAACCCTTTCTCAAACTCCTCCACGAACAGCAGAATCCCGCGATCCTGGTCGATCAGCAGTACCGCATTCTGGCCAGCAATAGCCTCTATCAGGAAATTTTCGGCGCAGAGGCCATCCTCGGGGTCAGTCGTTGCTTTGAGGTCTCCCACGGATTCAGCCGTCCCTGCGATCAGGAGGGTGAGACATGTCCCTTCCAGAAGAGCATCGCCAGCGGCAAACCTCAGCGGGATCTGCATGTGCATCACACCACCCACGGACCTGAATATGTCAACGTGGAGATCCTCCCCTTATCGGACAAGTTCAATCGAAATAGCTACTTCCTGGAGATTCTCACCCCTCTGCGGATTGCCAGTGCCACGGCCACCCCAGGCGGGATGGTGGGCGCTTCACCAGCGTTCAAGTCGATGCTGCATTTGGTCAACCGGGTTGCCAAGAGCGATACCAATGTGCTGTTGACCGGGGAATCCGGTACAGGCAAAGAGGTGATCGCCCGGGCGATCCACGCTTTCAGCCACTGCAGCAGCGGACCGTTCGTGCCGGTGGAGTGCTCTGGACTCTCCGATCAACTCTTCGAGACGGAACTGTTTGGTCATGAACGGGGGGCTTTTACCGGAGCGCACGCCGAAAAAACCGGTTTGGTGGAGGTGGCCAACAAGGGCACCCTGTTTCTGGATGAAATTGGCGATGTGTCGCTGCCGTTGCAGGTGAAGCTCCTGCGTTTGCTGGAGACGCGCATCTTTCGACGTGTGGGTGGCATCGATTCGCGTCATTCGGAGTTCCGGTTGATCTGCGCCACCAATCGGGATCTGGAGAGCATGGTCAAGGATGGTTCGTTCCGACTCGACCTGTACTATCGGATTCAAGTGTTTCCCATCGTGCTGCCGGCCCTGCGCCAACGCAAGGAGGATCTGCCGATCCTGATCGACTCGCTGCTCAAACGCCTGCATCCACACCAGAAGATCCGTGTTTCACCCCAAGCTCTGGAACAACTCAAAGGGCACGACTATCCGGGCAACATCCGCGAGTTGCAAAATATTCTGGAACGCGCCTGTCTGATGATGGATGGCGATCTGCTGTTGCCCGAGCATTTGCCGCATATTGGTCCCCCAGCGCCAATGCCGGGCACGCGGCGCATCGATTTTGTCTGCGATCAAATTCTGCCACTCCAGGAGGTGGAGTGGCATTACATTCGTCACGTCGTCAACTATTTCCCGGTAGAAAAGAGCATTCTGGCTGCCCGCCTTGGCATCAGTCAGCGCACACTCTACCGTAGACTGGAAGAGTCGTGGCCGGATGATCGCTGCGTGCGCAACGTTCGTCAAAACGTGATTGCGGAGTGCGATATCGAAGAGCACGGCACCTTAGATCCGCCTGATTGAACAGGCCGGACATGGACGACCGGACCCAGGTTCGAATCTTTCTGCCATTCTCCGCAACCAAGTTTACCATCGAACCGGCCCAACATCAGAAGTCAATGATATTCTTACGATATCATACTGTTAAGGTGATCCGTAATTTTCGGACCCGCCCATAGCGGGTCCACAGGTTTTGGAGAATGGGGCCGGAGAGAGAATGGAAAACACTGATTTGGACTTGGGCGATGGCGCGTAGCTGGGAAGGGGTGGGAGTGGCAAATGAAACGATTCGATATTTCCCTTTGTTATTGCTCGACGAGAGCCTCCCGCATTGAAAGACTCAATATATGGTTTCACCTCTGGATGGGTTAAATATCCTAAAACATAGCCTGGGTCAGCAACGGCTTGATCGATTCTGATAATCGCCACCGGAAGGTGTCAATGAAAATGAGACACTGATGGTAAAAAAATTAGCGTAGCATCCATTATGGCCCAACCAAAACGCCTGCCCGTGACGGTTCCTCCTCGGTTTCTCTTCCATCTTGTCGCCCTCCTGGAAAAAGTTTCAGTGGAGGACGATGATGCATCATTCGGCTAAAACCGGGAACCATGGGGAAGAATTGGCGGTTACCTTGCAAACGTCTGAAGCAAATCGGTGGTGTTGGCCCGATGGTTTCCACGGCACTCGTTGCGGCTGCCGGGGATGTGAAAGTCTTCAAGAACGGTCGAGAGATGGCTGCATGGGTTGGTTTAGTACCTCGACAACATTCTACAGGCGGCAAAGAGCGATTGCTGGGGATCAGTAAAAGAGGTGACAGCTACTTGAGAACACTTTTGATTTTGGGTGCCCAAGCAGAAATCAATGCGGCTCGAAAGAAGGATGACCCGCGTAGTCTTTGGCTGATGGA